>JAGLDW010000897.1 GCA_023145395.1 Lentisphaeria bacterium
AAGCACCTCGGGGGTCAGCAGACGGTTGGTGTCGGTGTAGCAGACGATGTCGTCTGGATTGTAGCCATCAGAGTCCAGGCGCACGGTAAGGGTGCCGCCGGCCCCGCCGGTGGTCAGGTTGCTGCCCGGTCCGTATAAGCACATGTAATCCGAAACCTGGCAGTCCGTATCCTCTGAGTCCGTGTCGCCGTCACAGTCGTTGTCCACGCCGTCGAAGCAACTTCCAGCCGCATCACAGATGTTGCCGCTTCCTTCGGCTTCTGCGCCCGTGTAAATATCCGGGTCACCATCGTCGCAGTCGTTGCCGTCACAGGCATCATCCACGTGCCCGTCCAAGTCGTCGTCCTTTTGCGTTGCGCCCTCGTGACAGATTCCGTCGCCGTCGCCGCAAGCGTCTCCAGTCAAGCAAGTATCGCCGGCCTCGCAAGAAACCCCCTCTGAAGCGAAAAGATCAGTCGGGCAATCCACGCCGCCTGCGCAATTTTCAGCCGGATCGCAATCGCCGGTAGATATTCGGCATTCAAGGCTACCGTCCGCAAAAACGTCCGACGGGCAGTCCACGCCACCCGCGCAGTTTTCGGCAAGATCGCATACACCGTCGGCAGGACGGCATTCGACGTTGTTGCCGGCCATGACATCATCCGGGCAGTCCACGCCACCCGCGCAGTTTTCGGCAAGATCGCATACACCGTCGACAGGCCGGCATTCGACGTTGTTGCCGGCCATGACATCATCCGGGCAGCCTGCATTCACGCCATTGCAGTTTTCGGCCAGGTCGCAATCGCCCGCCGAAGGCCGGCACGCGTCGCCAAATTCGGCCCGCGTATCGCCGGGACATCCAGCACTGCTGCCATCACAAAACTCAGCGGGGTCACAGTCCCCCTGGGATGGGCGACATTCGAGGCTGCCATCATCCAACTGGTCGGAAGGACAGTCAGCGCTCGAACCGTCACAATTTTCCTCGGGATCGCAAGGCCCGGTGGAAGAACGACAAAGGGTATCCGACGCTTCAAGGTTCTCCTGGCAAGCGCCGTTCAGGCAGCTGTCCGGGTTATCGCAAAGTGTATCGTCGTTGCTGCCGCAATCCGCGCCATCACCAGCGAACGCCTCGGTGCATCCACCGGTGCCGCTGCCGTCGCAGACATCCACCCGACATTCGCCGGCACCGCTGCAGACGCCCTGGGGGTCCACTAATCCCGAACTGGTCCAGGAGCAATCACCCACATTGCAGCAATTGTCCCCTTGCAGCGCGCCCGGATCACAATCCTCGTCCGGGCCCACCACGCCATCACCACAGGCACCGCAAATATTGTTGACATCGTCGCAGTCGCCGGGGGTCGGGCATGGATTGCCGCCGTTGGTGCAAACGCCGAGTTGGCAGGTCTCAGGGCCCGTGCAGAAAAGGCCGTCATCGGTGCAGGGCGTGTCGTTCGGCAGCACTGCATCGACAGGGCAGTCCACCTGGACTCCATCACAGTTTTCAACCGGATCGCAGTCGGCATCCGTTGATTGGCGACACTCGGTGCCGGCCACCAACCGCAAGTCCGCGGGACAAGACTTATTCACCCCGTCGCAAAACTCTTCCGCATCGCAGACGCCTCCCGGCTGCCGACAGGACGCCGAGGCCTCTTTCACCTGGTCCTGGGGGCAGTCCGGGTTCACGCCGTCGCAGTACTCGGCTACATCGCAGTCGGCGGCCTCGTCCCGGCAAAGGGTGTCGGCACCGGCCAGGTTGGTCTCGCAATGCCCAGCATGGCAAGTATCCGCACCGTCACAGAGACTGGGCGTAGAGTCGCCACAGTCCGTGCCGTCTTCCGCGTTCGCGAGGGTACATTCTCCTCCTCCTCCACAGACGTCCAGCTGACATTCGGCCGCTCCACTGCATTCGTCCTGGGGGTCTGCTTCTCCATCCACAACCCACTTGCAGGTGGCCGCATCGCAGCAATTGTCGTTTTGCGGCGTCCCTGGATCGCATTCCTCCGAGCCCAACACCTCGCCGTCTCCGCATCCACCGCAGGCGTCCGTGTTTTCGTCACAGGAATCGGCCGGCTCGCAGGGATTGCCAGCGCTCACGCAATCGCCGGAGCGACAGATCTCATCACCCGTACAGAACAGATCGTCATCGGTGCAGAGGGTATCGTTCGGCAGGGCTTCCCTCACGCAAGACGTGCTTGCCTCATCACAGACCCCGGCGTTGCAGTCATCGCCGGCGGGCTCACAGTCCCTTGTATCGCTCAGGCACAGGCCCTCTTCACAGCGCTCGTTCACCGTGCAGTAAAGATCATCTTCGCATTCGGCATTGCTCTCACAACCGGCAGCCCGAATCTGCATCACGTCCCGCTCCGAGTATGCCTGCCCGTCGAAGACCACCAAGGCCACGATGTAAACCCCACCCACGTCCACATGCAAGGAGGTCTTCATGCCGCCGGCATCCACAGGGTCGGCGGTGGAATTCTCCGGGCGGCTCAAAACCTGCCAAGTGTAGCTGAGCGCGTCACCATCCGGGTCGTAGCTGCCGCTTCCGTCCAGGGCCACGTCATCCAAAAGCCCTGCCTCCGCGTCCGGACCGGCCACGGCCACCGGCGCACGGTTGGGACCACCCACGTCCGAATCGCAGCCGGAAAGGGCCAAAACCAGCACTGCGCAATACGCCGCGGCATAAAAGGCCCTAGAAGAAAGGGCCTTTAACAAGGGGAAGAAAACCACAAGGGAGTACCAAAAAAGTTTCATGCGCATCACAAGACACCTCGCTCAAGCGATTGGTCTTGAGGCATGAAATGGGCCTCGACCCGCTCGCCAAGTTCCGGGTTTCGAATCAGCTTAGCAAGCCTAGCAGACTGGCGGATTCAACACCATTCGGAGGCTTTACGCTTAAGGCCGAAAATCACCATGTCACAATGGCTCCCTGGGTAAAAACGCCAGCTGACAAATCAGGTGAGATGCTACCACTGACCGTTGCAGATCCGGAAAAGGTGTTTATTCGGATGCGACCGGCTGCCCCGCCGCCGCCACCACCATTTTCATTCGTCGCCCCGGGACCTCCGTCCGAAAAGGCGCCGCCGCTTCCCTCTCCACCGCTCCCACCGATACCAGACCCGGATCCACCTGCCGCACGAGTGTCATCGAAGGTGCCGGACTCTCCCGCCTCCGCGACATCACTACCCCATGAGGTGTCTTCATGGTAGCCAGCTCCACCTCCGCCTCCGTTGGCCGCAAGAACACCATCCACGGAAACAGAAAACGCTTCTAGCAGTATGGCACCCCCACTTCCGCCGCCGCCGCCCGGACTTGAATCGCCACCATCGTGACCCCCTGCTCCGGCACCTCCCGACACCAGTATCTTCGCAGTTGACAAAATGTCTATGTCACCCCCTGCGCTGAGCTGAACCGCCCCGCCACCGCCACCGCCGGGCCCACCGGTATCATCGCCTCCCGCGCCTCCACCGCTTCCCCCGAACAATGGAGACAAGGTATCGTCAGCGTATGGTGCCGCGCCGCTTGAACCTGCGATACTGCATCCGGCGGAGTCATTTCCGTCTCCTCCGGCACCGCCGGTCCCCCCGAAGCTGCCACCCGCGCCTCCGGAATCAATAAACATATCACAGCCTGCATCTCCGCCCGCCCCGCCTCCTC
>JAGLDW010000898.1 GCA_023145395.1 Lentisphaeria bacterium
CATGCGACAACTGTCCCACCATTCCGAATGTCGATCAAGCGGACATAGATGGGGACGGTGCCGGCGACGCCTGTGACGACGACATGGATGGGGACAGTGTGCTTAACGAGAACGATAATTGTCCTGTCGTCGCTAACGAACTTCAGATCGACATCGACGAGGACGGTGTGGGTGATGCCTGCGACGACTGCCTGGGAACGCTTCCGGGCTTGTCCGTCGACGAGGCCGGTTGCCCACCCAGCATCTCCGGCGATTTCAACCGGGATGGCGACGTCGATCAGGAAGATTTCGGCCATCTGCAAGCCTGTTCTTCCGGGTCGGGTATTACACAGGGTGACTCGAATTGCGAGGACGCCAAGCTCGATAACGACGATGATGTGGATCGAGATGATTTCGGCATCTTTCAGGAATGCATGAGCGGAGCAGGCGTGTCGGCCAATCCGCTTTGCGCGAATTGACGACATACGGCGAACTTGTCGCAAGCGTCCTGTTCAGTCTATGATGGCCTCGTTGTCTTCAGAAACCACAATAAATCAACAACCACCGGCAGGTACGTGTTTAGCGTCCGGACGTCAAAACGGGGACGCAGCAGTTTTTTGAAATCCCCGTTCCGCTCGTTGCTTTTTTCAACACTTCGCGTTTCGATAATTAGGGACGAAGATAATTAGGGACAGTTACGAATGGCACTGACGTTGATTTTTGTCCTTGTCGGCGCGCATCCTCTCCTGGCGTGCAGGACGAATCGTCCTGATTTCGTCCTGCATGAAATATTTGCACCGGCGTAGCCGGAAAGGTATTGTGTTCTCGGCCCTCCGTGGCCGATATTTTGGTAGCCCTCCTTGGTTGTTGCACAACAGAGCCAAGGAGGGCTTTATTATGGTTACGATACCCGCTCATGGAACGAGTCGCCAGAATCCCTTCAGTACGGTCGCCAACCCGTTTCTCCAGAACGAGGGGTTGCCTTTCGCGGACACTTTGGACGCCGAATCGATCCAGCGAGTTTTTCGTGACGAGGACGCGCTGTTTGGCGAAGACGATCTCTTTTCCACCCCCATCGTGCTCTGGGCTTTCCTCGCACAGGTATTGCGAGACGGCAAAGGGGTGGCCTGCACTTCGGCGGTGGCTGACATCGCCACCTATATGACGCAGACCGGCCAGCGCCCGCCATGCGGCGATACCGGTGACTATTGTCGGGCAAGAGCGAAGCTGAGTTTGCCGGCATTGCGCCATCTCGTGACGGAGTCGGCGGGGCAGTTGGAGCGAAGCGCCTCCCCGTCCTGGCGATGGAAAGGCCTCCACGCCAAGCTCGTCGATGGGTTTACGTTCACCATGCCCGACACGCCGGAGAACCAAGAGGCGTTTCCGCAGGTCAAGTCACAGGCCTCGGGGGTAGGGTTCCCGATCGCCCGCGCATGCGCGGTGTTGTCGTTGGCCACTGCGTCCGTTTATGACGTCGCCATCGGCCGGTACGAAGGCAAGGAAACCGGTGAAAGCGCACTGCTGCGTGATATGCTGGACACGTTCGAGCTTGGCGACGTGGCTGTATTCGACCGTTGCTATTGCTCTTTCATGATGCTGGCGCTCCTGCGGGGTCGCGGGGTGCACGGGTGTGTTCGGCTGCACCAGCGCCGGCACAGCGACTTTCGCCAAGGACACCGGTTGGGCCAAGATGATCACTTGGTGACATGGATGCGTCCGATTCAGCCGAAGTGGATGGCTACGGAGGTGTACGAACAAATCCCCGAAACGATCACGCTGCGCGAGGTGCGATATACCGTGACCACTCCCGGGAGCCGTCCCCAAACGCTTACGGTGGTCACGACACTGACGGATCCGAAGCAATACTCCGCCAAAGACATCGCGGAATTATACGGCTATCGTTGGAACGTGGAGTTGGACATCCGGGATATCAAGCAGACCCTTGGCCTGGACCATGTCCGCTGCAAGTCCCCGGAGATGGTTCGCCGGGAACTGTGGGTTACGCTGTTGGCGTACAATCTGATCCGGAAGGTGATCGCGACAGCCGCCGCCGTCCATGACAAGCAACCGCGCTGCCTCAGCTTCACTTCGGCTTGCCAAGCCGTCCTGTCATCGTGGATCCTGCTGGCGACGGAAGCTGTCCGAGACGAGCGAGCGTTATGGGGAACGACGCTGAAGCTCGTCGCCGCTCATGAAGTCGCCAACCGCCCCGGACGAATCGAACCGCGCGTCCTGAAACGGCGACGACATCGATACCCCCTCATGCAACGACCAAGAAACCAACGACGAGAAGAAATCGGAAAAACGTAAACGCAGGCCAGGACAGGGATTGGCAACGGCAGTGCCATTCGGGACAGCCACCTATTTTCTCGCACATCGATCAGTCAGTGCGTCGTTTTTTTGATGGCTCGGGGCAGTTTGAGCAGCAGTTTGCGGAGTTTTTTTCGGCCAGCGGTCTCGGCGGCGGTGGTTAGTGGCAGCCACTCCCGCACGCGGCGTCCCTGTTCCGGATAGTCGTCGTGGACCTCCGTCACGTGCAACGCGAAGACGGTCACATGGCAGATGCCGCCCCATTTTTTGAACGCGAAATAGCCGATCGGCTCGTCGGACAGTTGGCCGGCGACGCCGCCTTCTTCCATGGCTTCTTTGGCGGCGGTTTCCTCGGGGGTCTGACCGGGATCGATCAGGCCCTTGGGGATGCCCCACTTTTTCTTGTGGGCTTTGCGGATCAGCAGCGTCTCCAGCCGACCGTCGGCGTCGAAACGGTAGGGGATGGCTGCGGCTTGGGCATACAGTTCGCCACTCATGTACGGATCTCCGAGGTTAGCTGACATCCAGGATTAGATGATATTCCCCTATCATATCAGAAACAGTTGCTCCGGAAATACGGGCTGTTTTGAGATCTTGTCGGGGCTAGAGCAGGCTCTATTTAGGTGTAGACACTGTTTGGC
>JAGLDW010000899.1 GCA_023145395.1 Lentisphaeria bacterium
GGCTGTAGCGATGCTCGTTCGCGTCGTAGACCACCTGACTTGTCGTCTGCTGGTCGCAGCCCAGAGGGCGTAAGTCGGCCTGGCTCGGTCCGGCCACCAGGAGCAGTGTTATGCAGACAGCGCTGATTCTGGTCATGATGGGGCTATTCCCAGCCCGTGGTGCATGAGCTGTCCCAGATGCCCACGTCCGCCCACCAGATGCCACGGCAGAGGGCCATGTCCACGTTCTCTTCGGTGGGATGGCCCTGCAAGCTGACGTAACTGTTGCAGCCTTCGGCGCTGTTGGGGTAGTTGATGACCACGTTGTCGGTATCCCCGCAGTCGGTGTCCTCAAAGGAGCAGGCGCAAGGGGTGGATTGGCTGCAGTAGCCCCAGTAGGTCCAGGTTTCCGTATGGCCCCAGGTCGTGTTGGTCGCCACCAGATCGCAGAATCCGCTGGCTTCACAGCCTCCGGTGAGGAAGAGGCATTCATTGCATTCAGCAACAGGTATGCCGCAGTATGTGCATACGTCCGCGCCGGAGATGGAGATGCATACATTGGTCCCGATGTCCGGATCATAGGGATTGGGTGAGCTGCTCACGTTTTGAATATTGGGGGTGGTCAGTACGAATTCGGTGGAGCAATCGCTGGTCCAGGTGGACATGTCGACCCACCATGAGCCCTGGCAAAATACGTCATCCAAGTCGGCTCCGGTGGGATGCCCTTTGATGTCGATGAAGCTGTTGCAGCCTTCCTGGTAGTCGGGGTAGTTCACGGTCACGTAGTCCGCCGCATAGCAGTCGTCGACTTGGCATTCTTGTGTGCAGCAGTTTCCGCCGGGGCAGTCGGCGGTGCTGACGCCCGTGCCGGGGCAGAGGGTGCCCGCGCCACAGCAGTAACGACATTGGCAGGACGTACTGCGGCAGGTGTAGACGTACTGACCCTCGGCCTGCTTGGTGGTGCAGTCTTCGATGACGATGATGTCGTTGCAGCCATCGGCCTGCTCCTCGCATCTCGTCACCATGTCATCGTGACAACAAGGGTTGCAGACCCAGCCCTCGCATTCATGCTCACAGGTGGCGACACAGTGACCGCTTTCGCAGTCTAAGCCGTCGTCGCAGGTACCGCAGTTGATGTTCTGGCCGCAGCCGTTGTCATGCAGGCCGCATTCGAAGCCCAGGTCGCTGCAGTTGCTGGGCTGGCATCCCTGGCATTCGTCGTTTGCGCAGCCCTCGGGGCATTCCACGTTTGAGAAGGTGTACTCGCATTGCCCGTCGGTGCATGTGCCGATCGGGTCGTAGGCCCGCAGGTGGGTGGCGT
>JAGLDW010000009.1 GCA_023145395.1 Lentisphaeria bacterium
GCCCTTCCTCCCTCGCCCCCTCGCCACAGTGGCATGCCACTGCGGCGAGGGGGCGAGGGAGGGAAGGCGTATGGCTCACTTTTTGAGACGATCATTGGCTCCAAACGGCGCAAGGCCGTTGGGGGCCTCAACCCCGCTTTCTGAGAGGATCATTGGCTCCAGACGGCACAAGGCCGTTGGGAGGCCTCAACCCCGCTTTCGGTTCCTTAGAGATCGAACGTGGTGTCGAGCTGCCGGTGGGTGAAGGATTTCTCCCCATCGGCATAGGGTGCCACGGTCTGTCCCTTGCCGATCATTTTCCATTTGTAGATGATCAGGCCTTCGAGTCCCACGGGGCCTCGGGCGTGAATTTTGTTGGTGCTGATGCCGACCTCGGCACCCAGTCCATAGCGGAATCCATCGCTGAACCGCGTGCTGCAGTTCCAGAACACGTTGCCCGAATCCACCAGTTCCATGAACGTGCGTGCCGACTCTGCATTTGCGGTGACGATCACGTCCGTGTGTCCGCTACCGTAGGTGTTGATGTGCTCGATGGCGTTGCCGAGGCTGGGGACAACCTTGACAGACAGGGTGTAGTCGAGGTATTCCGTCTTCCAATCCTCTTCCGTCGCTTCCTGGACATCGATGATGGCAGCTGTGGCGGGGCAGCCGATCAGCTCGACGTTGCTTTCGGCCATCGCGGAGACCAGCTTGGGCAGAACGTCCTGCGCGACCGCCTCGTGGACGAGAAGAGTCTCGGCGGCGTTGCAGACGGCGACGTACTGGCATTTGGAGTCCACCGCGATGCGGACGGCCATGTCGGAGTCCGCGTCCGCGTCGATGTAGACGTGGCAGATGCCATCGGCATGCCCCAGCACGGCGATGTTGGAGTTGTCCATGATGTATTTGACGAAGGCGTTGGAACCACGGGGCACGATGAGATCAATGGTGTCGTCCAGTTTGAGCATCTCGCCCACCTCCGCGCGGGTCTCCAGCAATTGCAGCCAGCCTGCGGGCGCGCCTGCGGCCTCGGATGCCTCCGCGATCACCCGAGCGAGGATGCGGTTGGTGTTCGCCGCCTCGCTGCCTCCCTTGAGAAGCACGGCGTTGCCGCTCTTCAGGCAGAGCGTGGAGATCTGGACGAGTGCGTCGGGGCGGGATTCGAAGATGACGCCAATCACCCCGATGGGGCAGGAGACCTTGTAGAGCTTCAGCTCGTTGTCCAGTTCCGTGGCCGTCAGCGTTTCCCCCACAGGATCGGGAAGGGTGATCAGGCTGCGGATACCATCGACCACGCCGGCAAGCTTCCCTGCATCGAACTTCAGACGCTTGAGCAAGGGCGCGGCAAGGGCATCCGCCTCGGCGGCTGACAAGTCGGCCGCATTCGCCGCCACGATGGCATCCTCATTCTCCTGAAGGCTTTGGGCGATTGCCTCTAGAATCTGGTTTTTTTTGTCGGAGGCCACGGCTGCGAGCCGTGTTGCCGCCGCCTTGGCCGCGCTGGCCAAACTCTCGATCTTCATCGTCTTTGTTCCTCTGGAAAGGGTTCTGTCAACAGCATCTCGAACTATAGTCGTTCCTGTGCCGGATTGCAGGTAAGCATTGCGGCAAGCCGCTCTTGCGCAATGGAGCAAGCCCGGCGGCGGCGCTATCGCGGAGGCTCCTTCCCTGGCGGTGCCGATTTGCGGTATGCGTCTCATTGGTGCATCTTGTTGCAGCGTTGATGGCATACAAACAGCAGAGGAATCCCCGCCCATGACTCCAGACAACTCCGAGAAAAACAGGGTTGATGAGGTGCGGACCGCTCAGGTTCTTGTGGTGGAGGATGAGAGCGATATGGCGCGCGTTTTGGAGTTCAACCTGGAACGGCGCGGATACGACTGTGTGCTGGCCGAGACCCTTGCGGCCGCCCGGAATGCGTTTGCGACCCGGCGCCCCGACCTGGTTCTTCTCGACCTGCGCCTTCCCGATGGCTCGGGTTTGGATTTTCTTGCGGAGCTACAGTCCGAGCCGGAGACACGTGCTGTTCCCGTGCTGGTGGCGAGTGCCCTGGGCGAGGAGGACACGGTGGTGCAGGCACTGGAATCTGGTGCAGAGGACTACGTGGTCAAGCCGTTTCGAGTGGGCGAGTTGATGGCGCGGGTGGCTCGTGTATTGCGGCGTCGGGTGGAGGCTCGGCACGCAGAGGAGCCAGAGAGCATGGCGGCGGGAGAGGTCGCCATCGTGCCCGAAACACGCACAGTGACTGTGGCTGGCAAGGTCGTCGAGTTCACCCGGACCGAGTTCGACCTTGTGGCCCATTTCGTGAAGCTTCCCGTCAAAGTGTGGACACGGAAGCAATTGTGCGACTTGGTTCTCGAGGCGGGCGGCGCGGTGCAGGAGCGCACGATCGACGCGCATATCCGCACCATTCGACGCAAGCTGGGTGCCGCAGGAGGTATGCTTCAGACTGTCTGGGGCGTTGGCTACAAGCTGGTCGCCGAGGAGAGCTGACCGCCGACGGTTCACTCAAAGCGGGCCATGGCCCAGATGGCGTGGTCGCAGCTGATTCCGTCCCCTGCATCCGTGACGGTGAGTCGGAGTTCGTCTGCCTCCGTCAGATCCACGCTCATAGGCATTGGGTCCGAGGAGGACCCGATCGTTTCCGTCCGCACTCGTTCCTGCCATGCTCCGCCCTTTTTGCGTGTCGCGACGATGAAGACCACGCTGCCGGTGCTGTCGTTCTGCATGCCCGCGAGTGCCCGGAACCATTTGGGCTTGCTCTTTCCCTTGCCGAGATTGTAGACGAGTTTGGCGTAGGCCGTTGCACCATCCGTTTCCGGATGTGTGGTCAGCCCTTTTGGGAAATCGGCGCCAGCCAGTCGGATGCGGTCTCCACTGTAGGGCTTGTCGAGGATGAGACCGCCGTGGGCAAAGCAGGAGACAAGACGCGGGCCGGTGGGTGCGTCCTCGGGGATGTCGCTCAGGAAGAGGGCGCTGCCCGCGATCTTGGGGCGGATGCTGAAACGGCAGGTCGCGCGGAATGGCTTGCGGAGCAACCCGGTCGACCGGGCCAGCACCTCGATCCTGTGAGTCGCGAAGAACTTCGGGCTTCGAGCCTGCGGAGGCAGAATCCGCGCCACATCCACCGACACGAGGATCGCGTGTTCGTCAGTGGCAACTTCAAACTCGTTCTTGTCCAGTCGCCGCCCGTCGAAGTGGATGGCGACAGAGCCTTGGTCAATTCCTGCCGCACCTGGCCCGAGGCGGAAACGGATGCGGCCGGGCACCGTGTCTCCCCGCACGGATCCGTCCGGCAGATCTTCCCCGTCGGCCTCGATGGCGATGTCACAGCTCTCTCCTCCTCCTCCTCCGATGAGATCCTTGACTAAACTGGGAGAGGCCGCGTGGATGTACCAGCACCCGGTCTGGGGATCCGTCTTCGGTTGGCTGCTAGTCTTCGCGAGGTCGGGGTCTCCCACGCCCCGCACCATCTGCACGGGCCAGTCGCGGGCTTCGAGGGGCGGCACGTGAACGGGTTGTCCTGTGCGAGTGCCAACGGCGGCCCACTGGCTGTGAAGCTCGAGAGACACCGTGTCCGGCGTCTTGACGCGCAACCATTCTTGACCATCAACGGAAAGAGCAGTGCCCCCCACCATGGCGACGGCCTCCAGCGTTCCCTGCCGACGTCGCATCACTGCGAAATCCGCATCGGTCGCGATCCCCAGAATCGCGATTCCTCCGCCTGGACTCCAGAGCACCAGTTCCTCCAGTCCGTGTGACCGAATGCGAACTCCGGAGACGGCGCCTTCACGGATGGATTCGACGTGGACAGAGTCCTCGCGATCCGGGCGCACGGGATGGAGGCTGACCAGAAAACGCTGGGAGGCGGTCTTTTTCGGGACCGTGATCGTGCCGTGGTGGTTGACGAGTCCCGAATAGCCGCATGGCCATTCCTCGGTTTCGAGTGTGATGCCCCGGGGTTCCGCGAAGTCCGCAATTAGCGTACCGTTCTTGGCGCATGCCAGCAGGCGGGTTCCCGCGAGTGTCAGTGTGCCTTCGCTGTTCAGGTTCCACTCGATGCGTCCCGGTTTCTTCAGCACCACCTCGTCGGCGATCACCACATGGTCTGGACGGAGATAGAGGGCGTGGCGGATGACGCGCGTTGCGGCTGGGTAGGCGGAAGTCAGGTCGGTTGAAACCACGTCCAGAGGTAGACTGCTGAAGAAACGGGTGACTTTCAGGTTGGCGCGGACGGTGTTGCGCCCATCGACGGTGAGGGTGTTGTGAAGGCGCGAGTCGGCCAGGGAGCGGTGGATGGGGTTTGCGTAGGAGATCATGCCGGGGTCCATGGCCAGGTAGGAACCGAAGGCTTCGAGCATGAAGGCGCCCTGGTCATACTGGTAGTGTCCGGCAAGCCGCGGTGTGGCGAGTAGCCCGAAGAGGAAATCTCCGTACTCGAAGCCTTCACGCAGGAAGACATAGCCCGCTTGACGGAAGTGCCGGGCGAGGAGCATGGGCGGTTTGGCCGCAGGCGTGTCGTGCTCCCAGATGAAGGCGGCAAGCTCGTTTGGCGGTGTTTTATCCCAGCTCTGGAACCAGGAGGCGGTCGGCGAATCGAGGTACTTTGCGAAGAGTGCTGCCACGGCGCCGCGTGGGGCGCTGCCGCGCGCATCGCAGACGGCCACAGGGCGCCACTTCTCTTCGGCGTTGCTTTTCATGTGCACGAGCCAGTCCATGCTGCGTCGCACGTTCCCCGGGCAGCGTGTGCGGAAGCGTTCGGGATCCCGTTGGGCGAGTGCGGCCAGGTACTTCACGGCCGTGTTCCAGGTGTAGTTCCAGTAGCCAACACCTTCAGTGGATGCGCCGTCGCGGAGGGAGTAGGCGTCTATGCCCTGCCATATCCACTCTTCGGTTTCGCGCAGCATGGGTTCGAGCGCGGGGTCGAGTGCGGCCAGCACGATGAGCGCACAGCCAATCTCGGAGTCGAAGACGACGCCCTGGTTCATTTTCAGCATGCTTGGGCTGTGCTTGAGTCGGTCGTAAGTCCACCAGACGCCCTTGTGTAGGATGGTGTTGCGGACCTCGGTGCGTTCGGCGTCGGTGAAGGCGGGGTAGGCCCAGTCGAAGGCGAGGCCTGCGGCGTAGGTGACGCTTCCCTCGGTGAAGGGATTCCCGTATCCCCCCCAGCCACGAGGGAAGCGGGCGAAGGGGCCGTCGGTCCATTCCTCGATCCGGCAGAGGGAGAGGAGGGCGCGTCGGGCATGGTCCGCATACTTTTTCTCGCCAGTGAGAGCGAAGGCGAGTGCGCAGGCGCGCGCATTCCCCGCCAGGTTGGCGGTGCGCTTGTTCTTGCGGGCCATCACCCAGTTCGACTGCGGATTGTAGCGTCCGACGAAGAGTTCCGGGTTGGTGCCAAGCAAGCCGTCGGCGCGCTTCAGAATGCCGGGTAGGAGCGTTTTCGCCACGCCGGTGTGGAAGAGCGCTCGAATGCGAGGCAGTTCCTCACGTCCAAAGTAGATCCCTCCGGGAAATCCGTCTTCCTCAAGTGTTCCGTTGAGGGGTATGGGCGTGATCTTCGCAATGCCGGGGAGGGGATCGCCCACGGACGCGCCGCGTTTGCGGAGCATGAGCCAGTGCAGGTTGCACTTGAGGTCCCGCCCCAAGGCACCGCCAACCTCGCCTTGCGGCTCCGACAGATCGAGGCGGACCACGTTGAGTCTACGCGCGCCTTCGGGCAGGGGAATCTGGATTTCGTCGAAACGGCCAAAGCCTTTGCGGAAGGCGACGGGTGTGGACCAGACGCCATCAATCTGGAGATGGATGCTGAGATAGCCGTTTCCGTCGTTGGCGATTCGCACTTCAAGGGTGCCGCTGTCGCTGATATCCGTGTCGAAGCGCCGCTCGTAGACGAGTGTGTCACGTCCGGCGGTTTCCTTGAGCCAGAACGTCCCCCAGGACCAGAAGGCTGTCAGTCCTCCTTCTCCACTTTTCTCCACGAATGTCCAGAGATGCCGTGTGCGTGCCCCCCAATACATCCAGTCGATCAACTCCTCGTTTTCGTTGAAGCGGATGCGGGGCCATTCGGTGGTTGTCTCGAGGGAGTCGAGGATGAGGGATGTAGGCTCGAAGCCGGCTTCGGTCTGTTCCAGGCGGATACCAGGAACCGCCTCGCCTTTGAAGCGCCATGCGGGTAGGTCGAAACGCGCCCAGCCGGTCCAGTCGATTTTGAACGTCAGGCTGCGACCACCTGCGCTGAGTTGGATGCGGGCGAAGGTTGCGGAGTCCGCATGGAGCCAGAAACGCAGTGTGCGGAAACGTTCGAAATCGACATGGAGATCACTGCGTTCGAGCGCACCTGCATTCGGTGTCCAACGCAACGCTCCGCGTCCTTGTCTCACCGTTGCGGACTCTGCAGTGGCGGCGCCGCCCCATAGGCTGTGGTCCGTCTCGAAATCGTCCAGCATTTGAGTTTCCGCAAGGACGGCGGCACTGACGAGAGCAGCAACGAAAGCGATGTGTGTTCGGCGCATGGCGATGCTCCAGGAGATCATGGTACTTGGCGTCAACCCAAGAGACGATAGGAGAGCAATGAATATCCAATGCCCAACAAAGAATGTCCAATTGGGGAAAGAGGGAAAGGCAACGCGACTGTACCATGCCGGTACGGTGCCCCCAAAACATCTGCACCCAAGAACCCCCATGCACTTGAGACTGATATCGCACACTGTGCCTGTCAGGAAAACCCCTTCGGCAACAGCCTGTTTTCCTGACAGGCGAGTGTGGGATCTGTCAGGAAAACACCCTCCGTCAGCAGCTGGTTTTCCTGACTTGCGAGTGTGATTCTGTCAGGAAAACACTTTTCCAGAAACTAGCGTGCCCCGTCGATCATGGGCCGACGGGGCACGCTGTCCGAGATTGTCGTGTGTGTGTCAGTCCGCTTCCTTGGTGCGCCCCAAGTTGTCGAGTTCCTCGCACTGATCGTTGTAGACTGCTCCCGGGGGATCCATGGGAGGCTTCTCCCAATCGACCGTCCAGACGGGGCGGCGGCGGAACTTCTGGTGGAACTTGTTGCTGAGCACGCCGCGCTGTTCGAGCGAGATCATGCAGGCGCGCGTGCAGCCGCGGGCTCCGCAGACAGCCTGGCCAGTGTTGTAGAGATTGCGTGGTTTCTTGGCGAATGGCGACCAGCTTCCCGGCTTGATATTCTTGCCGTACATGGGCGGATTGTAGGCCTGCTGCGGGGTGACTTCCTCGTCGGTCACCTGTCCTCCGCGGAAGGCGATGTCGCAGGCCGCACAGTCGATTTCCGCCCATTCGACCTCATGGCCGGCGAGATTGACCTTGACGGTCTTGTGGTCGTTGATGGCTCCTCCCGGGCAGTCTCGGACACAGGCCATGCATTTGTTGCAGAGCTGTGGGCCATCGGTGTCGGGATAGAGGGGGTCCGGTTCAAGCTCCACGTCGGTGATGATGACTCCGAAGCGGTTTCTCGGGCCGAATTCCGGGGTGAGCAGCATCTTGCTGTAGCCGATTTCTCCGAGTCCGCAGAGGAAGCCTGCGATGCGGAGGTGCACCATGATGTCGGGCGCTGCCTGTCCTTCGCGCACGGGGCGGCTGTATCCGCGCCGCAAGTACCCCTCGCCATCGACGGCGCGCCAGTCGCTCTGATGGCCCATGGGCACAGCCTCGAACCCCTCGTCCTCGATGGACTTTGAGAGGTTGATGACGGTCATGGGCATGTAGAGATAGGTGATGCCACCGTACCCCATGGCCGAGTAGTTGCTGAAATAGGTGCCTTCCTCGATGCCGCGCATACTGCCGCGCATGACGCGGAAGGCCATGCCGATGACGCTTTTCGCTTCGGGCATGATCTGGCGTGGGTCCATCTGGATGGGTGCGCCGTCCCACCGGTCAATGCTGCCGATGCCCACTGCGTCGGCACCAAGCGAACGGGCAAGCTTCTTCACGGATTCCGCTGTAAGCATTTTCTTCTCCTGACACGTATCTGCACACTCCGCACGTTCGCTTTTGGACCGAAATGCCCGAGAGCACGAAGCACTGTCGTCTGGATTTGGTGAGCAGGGCATCGAACGTGATGACATCCGAGCAGGATCCCGCACCGCATTCGGTGAAAGGATGGCGTCGTCGAAACTCGGTCCGTTCATCGGCTTCGAGGCGGGCTTGGGCACAGATCATCACGACGGAGCCGTAGGGGTCCAAGCAACAGTTGACCACGCGCCCGAGAAGCTCGGGCTGGGCTGGATCCATACTGGATTTTCAGCTTCCTCAGACGGTCCAGCGCACCTCGTCCGCGTTCTTCTTACCCGCGAGCACCGCTTTGAGGTCGCTCTTCAGCTGATCAAGGAACGTGAGTAGCACGCTGAGCGACTGCAGGCTCGCGGGCACCACCCAGTCGGGCTTGTTCAATTCGAACAATTCCATGTGTTCCACAATCTCGGCCCGGACATCGGCACACGCCTGCGTCGCCGCCTTCTCGAGGGAGCCATCGGCGAGCGCGTTCTTAATGGTGACAAAGAACGCGAAAGCGGTTGCGATGGCCTCAATCCGAGCACCATCCGCCATGAGGCTTTTCGCGGCGGCCTTTTCGTCATCGGCGACTTCTTCCGCCGCGACAAGCTTGGCGAACGTCGTGCGGGCAGAGGTGGCCTGCTCCTTTGCTGCCGCGAGTTCGCCCAGCGTGTCGGCATCTCGGGCCAGCAGCTTGTCCAGCGCCTCTCCGGGATAGGCGCGGGGGAAGTCCACGTCCTTGTTGCAGTAGGTGTAGGTGTAGTGGTAGCACAGGCCTAGGGCGGGACTCCCCGACACCGCGATGAGGTCGTCGATGGCGGAGAGAAAGTCGCTTGCCTGTTCGCCGAAGCGGCTGGCGTACTTGGCCTCGATCTCGTCCATGTCTCCGCCCTCTTCACCACTCCAGGCGTAGACGGCCATGAGCGCTTCGTGGTCGGAGAACGCGGGATCGTGGACGGAGTAGGAGACCGTGCCGCGCGCCCCTTCCTCGAGCCCCATCTTCATCATCATCTCGATGTTCTTCCGACGGAAGTCGTAGCGCATCCAGTTGAAATAGCACGTCATGGGGGCGACCCAGCCTTCGATACCGGCCTTCTTGCCGAGGGCGACATGGGTCTGGTCGTTGAGCGCATCGTTGCTGTACCACCACCAGTGGAGGATGACCCGGTCCTTGAGTCCAGCGTCTTCGAGCTTCTTGACAAACTCGCCGCCAAGCACGTCCATGTGCCTCGTGAGCTGGTCGTTCCACATCACGACTTTGCCAACACCCTTGTCCGTGAGCATCTTGACAAGCCAGAGGATGTAGTCCTGAAGGTTTTCCTCATTGGTCTGCTTCTTGGATTCAGGCGCTTCGCACCACGGGCTTCCGACTTTCTTCGGATCGTCCGGATCGGGATAGTCCGGCCAGACCTCGTCCATTTGGATATGGAAGAGGTCGATGCCCTCGGGATAGTAGCGCTCGATGATGCTGGAGTAGAACGCCTCGATAAACTCCCGCGTTTGAGGTGCGGCGATGGAGTAGCCGACACCGGTGGGCTCTCCGTCGGCCGTCTTGGCCGAGAGCTCCGGCAGAATCCGGGGGATCAACGTGTTGTGTCCGAGGCTGTTGACGAAGGGCACAACTTTCACGCCCTTTTCGCTGGCGTACTGGACCACATCCCCGAAAAAGTCGCGTTCGTACATGAAGGGCTTGTAGGTCTCGTCCTGCCACGCCTTGTGGCGGGGAGAATACCATTTGAGCGTCTGCTCGTTGACGAGCTCTTCGTGCTCTGGGACGGGAACCATGAGGAATTCCGTGGGTTTCCCCTCGAAGCGGCAGTTTCCCCAGCATCCGTAGACTCCGATGCCCAGGCGGTTCATTTTGAGAGAGGCAATCCGATCGACGACCAGGCTCCAGTCCATGAGGTCCATGCGGTCGGGACCCCATTTGCACTCGACGAAGATTCCCCGGTCGGACATCACCGGCCAGTCCTTGATGATCATGTTGGGGACGACTTCCCCTCGGGTGACGGCTTTGAAGATGGCCGCGAGAGTCTGCGTGCCCCAGAGCACGCCCTCCTGGGTGGAGGCGCGAATGAAGATCATGGCGCCCTGCACTTCGAGTTCGTAGTACTCGCTGCGACACTCTTCAGGGACGCCGGCAAAGTCGAACTCCTCAGGCGGCTCCACTTTGGCCTCGATGACGTACTTCTTCTTGTTCGCAACTACCCGCACACCCGCGCTTGTGAGGATGCCCCGCATGCCTTTACGCTGCATGGGCAGCACGTTGCTAGTGACAAGTCGAACATCGTGGGCAAGTTCGGAGTCGCCGCCGGTAAACTCGATGCGCTTGGGTTCGGGGAGAAGGCCGGAGATCACAGGTCCGGTGTCATTGGCCGTCATAACGGAGTCGCCTCCTGCAGGTGCTTGTGCTGGGCAACCCGCGTATTGTGGTTCTCGTTTCTCCACGTGGGCCTGAGGGCGAAATGGTGTGATAGGAGTTGGTCTCTCCTTCAAACTACAGGCTCATGGCAACCGCTGACCCGGGTCGTTTTCCCAGTCCATCCGCGTCGCTTGAACACTGCATCACCCAGGCATGCCCACACAGGCTGAATATCGGTGTAAGATACTGAGTATTCCCTGTTTATCAAGGCTTTTGGGGTCGGAATAGAGCCATTTTGCCGCCGATAATTCTGCCTCTCGACAGGATGGGAACACTGCAGTATGTCCGCATGACGGGGATTTTCATCCTGGTCCCTATCCGAGCAGAGTCTGGAACCTATCGTAGGCGGCGTCCCAGGTCTCGGGACGGTTTGGCAGGTGGGTTTTCGTGTCGGTGGAGGCGGCGACGGCTTTCCGTCCCTCGGCCAGATCCGCCAGTTCTCCCACCGCGATGGCCTGCGCCATGATATTGCCTAGAGCGGTAGCTTCGGAGGGGCCGGCGACAACGGGTCGGTTGATGGCATTGGCCGTCAGTTCGTTGAGAATGAGGTTCTTGGTGCCGCCGCCAACAAGGTGCAGCAGGTCGATTTTGTTCTCGGTGATCTGCTCGATTTCATCGAGAGTGCGTCGGTATTTCAGAGCGAGTGATTCGAGAGCGCAGCGCATGATTTGCCCGGGTGTCTCGGGTACGGGCTGCCCTGTGTTGGCGCAGAAAGCGGCGATGCGTTCCGGCATGCCACCGGGTGCGACGAACATCTCGTCGTTGGGGTCGATGAGGGAGCGGAAAGGCTCGGCGGCAATGGCCATCTCATCAAGTTCGTCAAACGTGTACTTGAGTCCCTGCCGTTTCCATTCCGCGCGTGATTCCTGAACGAGCCACATGCCCATGATGTTCTTGAGAAAGCGGATGGTTCCTTCGAGTCCCCCCTCGTTGGTGTAGTTTGCGGCGAGTGCCTTTTCTGTGATGAGGGGCGCATTGAGCTCGACGCCGAGGAGGCTCCAAGTCCCGCTGCTGAGGTATGCCCAGCTGCGACTGCTGTTCGTGGCGGGCACGGCGGCGACGGCGGAGGCTGTGTCGTGGCTGCCGACGAGGATGAGGGGGATGGGGAGGCAGTTCAGTTCTTGGCAAAGGGCGGGTGCCAGTTCACCGACCACAGTGCATGGCGGCACGATCTTCGGGAACAGTTTTCTCGGGATGCCAATGGCGTCGATGATGTCCCAAGCCCAATCCCCCTTGTTCGCGTCGTAGGCTTGCGAGGTGGTGGCGATGGTGTATTCGGCGCAGATGTTTCCACAGAACAGGTAGGTGAGCGCGTTGGGCATGAAGAGGAGCTTCTCGGCGATTTCGAGGCTTGGGTCCTGGTCTCGAACCATGGCCGAAAGCTGAAAAATGGTGTTCAGGTTCATGAACTGGATGCCGGTGCGTTCGTAGATGGTCTCCTTTGGGGTTCGCTCGAAGGCGAAAGGGAGGATGTCGTTGGTTCTGGGATCGCGGTAGTTTCGTGGGAACCCGCAGAAGCTGCCGGTTCTGTCCAGGAGAGCGTAGTCCACCCCCCACGTGTCAATGGCGATGCCGGAGAGCTTGGCGCCCTTCTCGATAGCGATGCGCAGACCGGTTTTCAGTTCACTGAAGAGCCCGAGGATGTTCCAGTAGAAACCACCGTTGATTTCCACGGCTCCATTTTCGAAGCGGTGCAATTCCTCAAGCTCGATCCGTCCGTTGTCCACCGTGCCGAGTATGGCGCGCCCACTGGATGCACCAAGATCAAATGCCAGAAATTGCTTCACGGTTCTGTTCCTTGCGTTTGTATGTGATTCCAGTGAGTGTCCTGGGGGAAACCCCTTCACGATACCACGCAAAGGAGGCATTTTCATTCTTGGATGAGTTCCATCAGGCGGGTGCGGCGGAGAGATTTGCCTCTGCGGGTTGGCACTTTGCCGTGGAAGCTCTGACATCGACCCAGAACTGGGAGAGGGTACCCTTCTCGTCACAGCAGTCGAGCACATTCAGCCACCCGTGCAGCGTGAGCGAACCGGCGCAGAACTCGGCCGTGCCATTGGGCTCCCAGCGGGCGAAGGGGCGGTGGATGTGTCCGCACAACGCGGCGTCGATCAAACCGTCCCGGAGGAGTTGGCGTACCCACGCGCCTCCTTCGAGTTGCCGCCGCGTTCCCAGTTGCCGTCCATCCGCTTTCGCTGCGGGGAAATGGGAGATCAGAATGCGGGTTTCTCGCTTGGCTCGAGGTTGTTCAAGCAATTTTCGCAGGGCGGACCGGTCGGATTTCTCGACGCGCCCCGTCGACATGATCCAGGAGTTTGGCTGTGCCTCGTCGAGCAGGAACAGGCGCAACGCGCCGATGCCTGTCTCGAGGGGGAGACTGGCTCGAGTCCACTGGCCACTGTTCAGCATGTCGAACGCGCTGTCCAAGGCGTTTCTGCAGGCATGATTCGGGACGTAGGCATCGTGGTTTCCAGGCACGTAGACGA
>JAGLDW010000090.1 GCA_023145395.1 Lentisphaeria bacterium
CCGACTGTCTCAGCGGACCCGAACAACCGGCCATGTGCGAAAATCTGCAATGTGTGCGGGGTTGCCGCGACAGCAGCCAGTGCCCGGCGGGTACATACTGCAACACGGAGCTTTCGGACTGTGTGACCGGCTGCGAGAATGATACAGACTGCCCGGCAGGCGAAACCTGCATTGACAATGCCTGCGTGCAGGGCTGCGCCAATGACGACGAATGTGAACTGGGTCAGATTTGTGGTGAGAGCGGTCAGTGCGAGGCCGGCTGCAACACGGATCGGGACTGTCCCGGGGGCACCTTCTGTGCCGAGGAAGGTATTTGCCTGGCCGGTTGCATCAGCGACGACGATTGTGGTTGGGGTGATCATTGTTGGCTCGATGAACATGCCTGCGTGGAATGCCTCAACGATGACCATTGCATCATGGGTGCTTGTGACCTGAGCAGCCATACCTGCACTCGGACATGTAGTCGGGATCAGGAATGCCAGGGTAATGACGTTTGTGACACCACGGCCGAGCCCAGCATTTGCGTTGAGTGCTACGCTGACGACACGGGCAATTGCGACGGCTCCGGTTTGCTCTGCGACACCAGCAATCGCGTTTGTGTGGAATGCCTGGAGGACACGGATTGTGCGGAGGGCGAGTCCTGCGATCCGATCGCCCAGGTTTGCCTGGTCGACACAGGCAGGACTCTGTGTGAGTCCTGTACGGACGACGCGCAATGCGGCCTTGCCGGTGACCGATGCCAGATCTTCGTCGACGGCGACGGCTTGGAAGTGGACCGGGGCTGCGGCGTGGCCTGTTCGGACGGCGTGCTTTGCCCTGCGGGCTATCTCTGTGAGACGGGGGCCGCGGGCACCGACGGCCAATGCCGGCCTGCTTCGGCGGAGCCGGTTGTGACCTGCGCGGGCATGCGTGCTGTCGGTCAACCATGTGCCGGCATCGGTGCCAACTGTGGCCTGCCGGATGTGGCCGACGGCACTTGTGTCTTTGACTTGGGTGGATCTTATTGCTCGGTGCAATGCGATGACGGCCTGGGTGAGGCCGCCTGCCTTGAGGGCATGAGTTGCAGCAATTTGGTAGTCCTTAATCTCTGCATGCCTGACTGACGCCGATACCTGACTTCCCGCGCTTCAAGGGGACCTCCGACTTCATGAGTGCACCCGACTATCTCTTGGCCTCCAGCGCCGAAGAAATCAAGCATGCCATGACCCGCTTGGCGGGGCGGCCCCTGCTTGCCCTGGATTTGGAGACCGAGGGTTTGGATCCCCACAAACACCGCACGGTACTCCTGGCGGTGGGGGACGACAGCTTTCAGCT
>JAGLDW010000900.1 GCA_023145395.1 Lentisphaeria bacterium
ATTACTCCCCTTGCCATCTTGTCCTATCTTCTTTTGGCGTCAACTTTTGGCAGGACAAAACAGAATGCAGTTCAGGAGACAGTTCATGGCGGTGGATAGCATGTCGAAGAATGACGATCGGGATGAGGGACAGATCATCCTCCGGGATGACGAGTCGGGCTTGGCGGTGGTTTTCGGAGCGGACGGACAAATCCTGGAATTGCGCGGCAGGGAATGTGCTTGGCAGCTCAGGTCTCCCTGCTATGGCTGGTCGTTGCGCATGCAATGGACGGAGGACGACCCCGAGCACTTGATCCCGGCCGGCGTTGCGGAGATCGCACAACCGGATGCGCAGAGCGTGGTGCTGGAGGTGGACCGCATGGTTGGCCGTGATGGTCGCGAAGTGCAGGTGTCCGTGCGCATCGAGTGGCATGTGCGTGACGGCCTGCTCCAAGGCCGGATTCTGAGCACGGAACTTCCCTCTGATCTAGAGCCTGTGGCATTGATCTTTCCTGACCTGCGTGTGCCCTACGGCAAGGATGTGCAGTGGGTGGTGCCGAACGACATTGGCATGATCATCGACAATCCGTGCATAGCGCAGATTGATGCCGAGGGCATGCCGGGCAGATCCCGTTGCCGCGCTCACATGCAGTTCGCCGCCTGGCTTGAGAATGGCGAGGGGCTGTATCTCGATTCGCGCGACACAGAGGGATGGATCAAGAAGATTCAGTTGCGCGTGGGGCAGCAGACCGCCCAGATCTGCATTGAGCACCTGCTGCCGGAACCGGAGGATGAACCGCCGCAGTTTCCGGACTACAGCGTCTCGATTGCCCCTTTCAAGGGAGGCTGGTACGAGGCCGCACGCATTTACCGGCCGTGGGCCATGCAGCAGCAATGGGCGTCGCGAGGCCCGGATGAACGTCGCGGCACATATTTCGCCGAACTTGCATGCTGGCTCTGGAATCGCGGGCGCATCGAGAACGTGAGTCCCGCGACGAAAGAGGTCGCCCGCCGTCTTGGCCTGCCCGTGGCGCTGGATTGGTACTGGTGGCATAAAAAACCATACGATGCCGGCTATCCGGACTACTTTCCCCCGCGTGAGGGACATGACAAGTTCTGCGCTGCGGTCAAGGATCTGCAAGAGAGCAATATTGCCGTTCAGGTCTACACGAATGGCATGTCCTGGGATCAGGCCGAACCCGATTGGGAGACCGAGGGTAAGAAAAGCACCATTGTCTCACGCACTGGCGAGCACTTTGGGATTGTCTTCAACACCTGGATGAACCGACGCCTCATGCAAATGTGCGGGGCGGCGCAGGGCTGGCATGAACGGGCGCAACGCAATGCCGACAGCGCCGCCGAACTCGGTCTTGACGGGCTGTACATGGACATGATCGCCATCGCGGCCGGGGTCTGGCCATGCTATTCAACCGATCACGGACACGTGCCAGGTGGTGGACCGTACGCCCTTCAGGGCTTCCGTGACTTGTTTGCGAAAATCAAAAAGAAACACCCGAATCTGCTGCTCACCAGCGAGGGTGTCCGGGAGATGTTTCAAGACCTGCTGGAGGCTGGAATCACCCTCTCGCCCAGCTGTGAACGACTCCAGGGGCCCGCCTGCAAGGGCACGACGCGGATTCCGCTCTTTCTGGCGGTGTATCATGGGCACGCGGTTCTGTTCGGAAACTATGCGCATATTGACGGCATCACCCCGTACGACGAGCTTTGGCCGCAGGAGAAACGCACGGATCCGAAGGACGAGAAGGACTGGCAGGCGATTTGCCCCGACCAGTTCGCCCTGGAGCTGGCGCGCACGGTGGCCTTCGGCTGTCAGCCGCTAGTGACCAACCTGACGATGGAGCACCTGACCTCGCCAAAGTTCGCGGTCGATGTGGAGTTTTTTCTGGACATCAGCCGGTTTTATCACGCGCATCGGGAATGGTTGCTGTGGGGCGAGATGCTTGCG
>JAGLDW010000901.1 GCA_023145395.1 Lentisphaeria bacterium
CCCTACCTTTCATCGTATCACGAGCGCATCTTTCCAGCAAGAAGAGAGAGTCTTCCATGGACCAGCCGAACATTGTATTTGTCTTCTGCGATGACCTAGGGTGGGGGGATGTGAGCTGCCTGAACCCCGAGTCGAAGATTCAGACTCCGCATATCGACGCTTTGGCAGAGGCGGGTGTGAACTTCACTGATGCACATGCAGGTTCGGCTGTGTGCACACCCTCGCGCTACACCCTCATGACGGGCCGCTATTGCTGGCGCACGCGGCTCAGGCACGGGGTGAACGGGGGCTATAGCCCGGCGCTTCTCTCCCCCGAGCGACTGACCGTCGCCGGCATGCTTCGCGAATGCGGCTATCGCACTGCCTGCGTCGGCAAGTGGCACATCGGCATGGACTGGCAGCTTAAGGAGGGCGTGGGTGCCGAATGTCCGCAGCAACTGTCCGGGAAGGCCGAACGCGAACTGGACGGTCTGATCGACTTCTCCAAGCCTGTGCGCAATGGTCCGGTGGACGTGGGCTTCGACTACTACTACGGTATTTCCGCCTCCTTGGACATGTCGCCCTACGTGTTTATCGAGAATGACCAGGCCGTGGAGATCCCCTGCGAGGTGGTCCCGCGCGGGACTGCGGAGCGGCGGGCGCGCGAGGGCATCGGAGCCAAAGGCTGGAGGCACGAGGATGTGCTGCCGACGCTCAAGCGGAAATCCATCGAGTTCATTCAGGAGCAGGCGGAGGATGGAACTCCATTTTTTCTCTACGTGCCTCTGGCTGGACCTCACACCCCTGTGGTGCCAAACCCCGAGTTCATCGGCAAGAGCGACTGTGGAATCTACGGCGATTTTGTCATGGAAATCGACCACACTGTCGGTGAGATCGTCCAATCCCTCAAGGATGCAGGCGCCTGGGAGAACACACTCTTCGTCTTTTCGAGTGACAATGGTCCCGAAACGATCACCAATCCGTATCGCGAGAAGTACGATCATTCCAGCGCATGGAAGTTCCGGGGCATCAAGCGCGACAACTGGGAGGGGGGCCACCGTGTGCCCTTTATCGTCTCATGGCCCGGCCGCGCGCCTGCGGGTACGAAGTGCAAGCGGTTCGTGGAGCTGGCGGATTTCATGGCGACGACGGCGGAGATCGTCGATTATGACCTCCCCGACACGGCTGCGGAGGACAGTCACAGCCTCCTGGCTCTGCTGATGGGCGATTTCGAGGCGCCCGCCCGAGAGTTTGCGCTGCATCATTCCTGCAACGGGCAGTGGGCTGTGCGCAAGGGGGCATGGAAATTGCTGTTGCATGCGGGCTCCGGCGGAAACCGCTACGATTGCCCTGAGAATGACGATCCGGTCCAGCTCTACAATCTGGAGACAGACCCCTTCGAGACGACAAATGTATACCGGGATCATCCGGAGATAGTTGTCGAGTTGAAGATGCTCTGTCTGAAGTGCATCCGGAATGGACGCAGTACGCCCGGCCCGGCCCAGGCCAATGACGAGGCGGGAGAATGGAAGCAGCTGCAGGCGCTTCTCGCGCTTGAATGAACGAAAGGGAAAGCATGATGGACACTAGTGGATTGACCGAGTTGCTGTGGAAGGACGATTGGGCTCTGGCGCGGAAGCATCACACCGCCTGGTGGCGCCAGGAGGATCTGGTGCTTTGGGTGACGGCGCCACGCGCTGTCCCAGCCATGAAACTGGACCCGCCACCTCCCCCCCGTGACCTGTCGGAACGCTGGTTCAGTCCGACCTGGCGCTTGCGGGCACAGGAATACCAGATGTCGCGATGCTACTACGGCGGCGATGCCTTTCCGGTGTTCTCTTGCTTGAGCGCGGCGGGGGATCTAGGCGCCTACATGGGGTGCGAGGTCGAGCTGTCGGACCAGACTGTCTGGTGCGAGCCGTGCATTGCCGATCCCCCCGAGGAGCATCCTCCGCTGCGGCTCGATCGGAGCTGCTGGGCATTCAGCCAGCATCTGGCTATGGCGGAGACCGCCGTGCGAGAGAGTGGTGGTCGCTGGCTGGTGGGTCTGCCTGACTTGGTCGAAAACGTTGATATTCTCTCTGCCATGCGGGGACCGCAGACATTCTTGTTCGACTTGATGGATCGTCCTGAATGGGTGGAGAAAAAGGTGGAAGAAATCAATCGGGCCTTTTTCGAGGCGTTCGACGTGTTTGGAGATCTCGTCCGCGATGGATTCGGGGGGAACAGCTTCTGCTTCAATGTGTGGGGACCGGGGCGCACGGCGAAAGTTCAGTGTGACGCCTGCGCCATGTTTGGCCCGGAGATGTTTCGCCGGTTTGTGAGTCCCGCTCTGACGGAACAGTGCGAGTGGCTTGATTTCGCTCTCTTCCACTTGGATGGCGAAGACTGTCTGGTGAATCTGGATGAGATCTTGGCGATCGAGGCGCTACAGGCCGTTGAGTGGACGCCGCGGCGGCTTTCTGTGGGAGACACTGGAGGACACCCCCGTCATTGGGATCTGTACCGCCGGATTTTGGCGGCGGGGAAGTCGGTTCAGGCCATCGGAGTGCGCTACGACGAGGTGATTCCACTGCTTGACGCCTGCGGCGGCAAAGGGATGTTCATCACCACTAGTGCAGCC
Organism: Lentisphaeria bacterium; assembly: GCA_023145395.1. Classification (GTDB taxonomy): domain Bacteria; phylum Verrucomicrobiota; class Lentisphaeria; order Oligosphaerales; family Lenti-02; genus JAGLDW01. The sequence continues at coordinate 2,603 of JAGLDW010000901.1, forward strand.
AGTGAGGGTGATGCCCGCGCCCTCGCCGAACGCGTCACTGCCTATCGCACCTGACGAAATGTGCGATTCTTCCGAATGTCTTTCTACATCGCCGACTCTAAGGCCGGGAAAATCAACGGGCGATTAGGCGCCGCTCCATGTCAGGCGACCGCCCCCAAGGTCGCTGGTTCCCCCGCCCTGCGGATGGCCGTACAGGTAATCCTCAGCTCCAGCGAGTTGCCAAGACGCGTGACGCGCCGCTGCAGCGTCCGTAGCGAAATGGGGCCTGGGCGCACAGGCGAGGGGAAAAGCCAGTTGACATCCGCTCCCCGAGGGAAGCAAAGCACAGGACGAATCTGCTTGACGCTGTTTTCTCTTTCGCCATCTGCGGGAGGCGCGAGAGCGAGCGACACAAGCACACCGGGACGGGTATCTGAGCGATTGAGCATGTCGATGGCTAGGCGAGTGCGAAAATCTGTGCATGCTTCACGCAGAAGCATCAGCTCCTGCTCCGTCGCGGCGGGTCGCGGAATCGGCCTCGGAGCATGCACGATCCCCGCAGTGATCCGCATCCCAAGCATGTTGTCGAACACGGCCCGCACAGCGCATAGATGCAGGCGCAAAGAACCGTTGCCAAGGCCTTGATCCACGAGCCAGTCGAGATAGGCGAGTACATCGTCGTCCCGAATGTGTGCCAGCTTGCTGCATCCCAAGGCTTCAAGGAACCTGAGTACGCATGCCTCGTACTTGCGAGCTGTCGAAGGCGCATAGCCATTCGCGACCAATGTCTCCCGAAGCCGGTGGGGAACTAGCACCGTCTCCCCTTTTTCCTCCCCTCCTGTAATGACGGTCTTCCCTGCTGCGTAGACTGCCTTCGCGCAGGCACCAATCAGCTCGCAGATCAGCCCTGCGAACAAATGGCTTGTCCCCAATCCGGTCATCTGTCCGCTAGCCCCATACATGCTGTCACTCATCTTCACACCCCTTCATCATGGCTACGAAAACACAGGCTGCAAGATTGTCATATCTTAGGCTGATATACAATAGTCACAGAATTAGGAGAATCCAGCAAGACATTTGTATTTTGTCGAGAAAACTTCGTCAACCTCCAGCTGTTTTCCTGACAGACACTACAGAGGACAGGTGTGTCTCCTACAAGGCTGTTTTCCTGACAAGGCTGCTCACCACGGCCCTGACGTGTATGTTTTTCGCCTCGGTGCAATCCCTTCTTTGTCATGGTAGTCCCGGATTGGAATCTGTCAGGAAAACGCTCTGTGGGCACGGCTGTGTGCCGGGTGTCGAGTCGCTCATTCTGTCAGGAAAACGCTCGGTAGTCTATATGGCTATGTACCGGGTATCGGGTCGCTTGCTCTTCCGTGGAACATTCATGATGCGTATGGGCGCGCTTGCAAGCTGATTGAGCATGCCCCATGTTGCATGCTTGGGCGAAAAGCTGACAAGTAGAGGCGTTCTGAAAGCCTGCTTCTTGCGGCATCTTGAACTCAAAGCCGAAAACAAGGCCTTTTGAGCATCCACACAGGCTGACCAGGGACAAGGATACAACCATGATCGCCAAGAGAATATTTCTCTATGCCGCTGCGCTCTCAATGACCGCGTTTTCGGCGGGAAAACCCGAGCTTGTCTCCAAAGTGAAGAGCGGCGAACTAAAGGAGGCGAAGGCGTCTTGGTGGGGGTTTGATCCGACCGACTCCACTGTCGCGCTCCAGGACGCTATCAACTCGGGTGCCTCCAAGCTGATCATCGACAATGTGGGGCGGACGTGGATCACGCGTCCATTGTTTGCCGCCAGCAATCAGGAGATTTTCTTTGAGAAAGGCGTGGTCATCGAGGCGAAGAAGGGCGAGTTCAAGGGGGGGAATGACACGTTGCTGACTGTCAGTCTGAAGGAAAATGTGATCCTGAATGGCTATGGCGCGACGCTGCGGATGCACCGTGCCGACTACGATGACCCGAAGCAGTACAAACGGGCTGAATGGCGGCACACGCTCTCTCTCCGCAGTGCTAGGAATGTGAAGGTGTATGGCCTGACGCTGGCGTTGAGCGGGGGGGACGGCATCTACCTGGGTGTCGCCAAACGCGGTGTCACCAACGAGAATATCCACATCAAAGACGTGGTTTGCGACCGCAACTACCGGCAGGGAATCAGCGTAATCAGCGCGAAAAACCTGCTGATCGAAGACACGATCATGAAGGACACCGGCGGTACGCCTCCGGCGGCCGGCATCGACTTCGAGCCCAATCATCCTTCCGAGCAGCTCGTGAACTGTGTAATGCGCAACTGTGTCACGGAGAACAACCAGGGTCACGGATATATGTATTACCTCCCGAACTTGCACGCGGAGTCGCCACCGCTGTCCCTTCGCCTGGAGAATTGTGTGTCACGCAACGACGCCGTCTCCTTCGGCTTCATCACAAGCAATAGCGAGAGTGATGCTGTCGGTGGTGCCATCGACGTGGTGGGATGCCTGTTCGAGAAGCCGCGCGGCGAAGGCATTTCGATTCGCCGCAAGCCTGCGGGCGGTGCGAAAGTTCGCTTCAAGGAGTGCGTGATCGACTCGCCTGGGCGTAGCCCCATCGTGGTGTCTTCGCGCCCGGGATGTCCGCGCACGATCGGTGGTGTGGATTTCGGCAGTCTCACTGTCGTCGATCCTGCGGAACGGCTGTTCATCGACTACTTCGACTGGTTGGGTGGTGGCGGAGTCACTAGCCTCCGCGGCACAGTCACGCTTCGTCACGGCGATGTCGAGACTGTGACCGAACTCACTCCCGAATGGCTGAAGAAGACCTTCCCCATACGTGTGGTCAAAATGATTGCACCCCTTGAGCTTGATGACGTGAAACTCGTTCCGGCGGACACGTCGGCGGAGGCTTCTGTGAGTGCCGCGCCCTACTATCTTCGCAAACAGGGCATGGCCGTGTTTTGGGCTGCTGCTGGGGAGCAGGTCAGGCTCAAGCTGGAGTTTGCCCAGGTGGGGAAATATGGCGGGAGGAAGATGAAGATCGTCGCCGTTGCTCCCTCAGGCAAGAAAATCATCGTGGGAGAGATTCCTTTCCTCGAGACGAAGGAGCTGACGTTCGCGGCACCCGAGACGGGGCTCTACCACCTGCCCCTGAATGCCGGGGCTAACCGTTGTGGCATTCTCGAGTGCTCGCCCCCGGTCGCCGTGTCGGGAGAGAGTGGGGAAATCCGTTTCATCAGTTCCGCAGGCGACCTGTTTTTCCTAGTTCCGGCGGGGACGAAGGAGTTCGGATTGCTCGTCTACGGCGAGGGCACGGGCGAAGGAGTCAAGGCGACTGTGTTCGACGAAAAGGGAATCAAAGTCTGGGAGAAGGACGACATCACGCGCCCGCAGATGTTTGCATCCACGACTCCTCCTCCTGTTCGCGACGAGGTCTGGAGGTTGCGTCTCGAACGCGCCACGAACATCATGTGCGAGGACAACTATGTGGACATGCGGGGCATCCCCCCATTTCTTTCCCGCGATCCGAAGGCATTGCTCAAAGTTGCGAAATAGTATACGGTAGGACGATGGAAGCACCACGAATTTATGACCGGAGGACGGGAGAGATTGTCGTCGAGAAGGTTCTCGGCGATGGTCTCATGCGTCTTGCCTACCGCCCGATCATGAGGCCCATCTCAGAGTGGTTGCTCTTTCGCAACTACCTGATCAGTCGTCTGCTTGGCGCCTATGCTGACTCGCGTCTGTCGCGGGGGCGAATCGAAGGCACCATCGCCTCACTCGGGCTCGACGTATCCGAGTTTCGTGACCCGGTGGACAGCTTCCACTGCTTCAATGACTTTTTCATCCGCCACCTGCGTCCAGAGGCGCGTCCTTTCGATGCTTCCCCCGAGGTGTTCTGCTCCCCTGCAGAATGTCGTTTGATGCTGTATCCCGCGTTGGACGGCGGCACATGTGTGCCGGTGAAGGGAGTGTCCTTCACCGTCGAGGCGCTGCTTGGGGAGAAGGGGCGTTCCGAGGCGGCACGCTTCGACGGGGGCGCACTGGTCGTGTTTCGCCTTTGCCCCATCGACTACCATCGCTACCACTTTCCGGCGGATGGGTGCGTCGCCGAAAGCTGGGAGATCGACGGGAGGCTCCATTCGGTTAACTCCATGGTCCTGTCGCTTGGCATCCCCGTGTTTGATCGGAATCGGCGCGTGGTGACGCTTCTCGACTTTGAGCGCTTCGGACGCGTGGCATTTGTGGAGGTGGGTGCCTTTGGCGTGGCGGGGATCGTCAACACCCATGAGGGTGAGCCGTTTCGGAAGATGGATGAGAAGGGCTACTTCAAGTTTGGCGGATCGACGCTTGTCCTCCTCTTTGAACCCGGTCGGGTTCAGTTCGACGACGATTTGATCGCCCATAGCGGGGAGGGGTTCGAGACACTGGTACACGTTGGCGAGACCCTGGGACGTGTCTCGTCTCCCTGATTGTGTTAGAGGAGTTTGTCTTGTCAAAGGAGCGGATCCTGAAGATGTCCAAGCTGTATGATATGATCGCGGCCCACTACGACGTCATCTTTCCCTTCAATGCAGCCAAGGGGGAGTTTCTGCTGTCTGCGTGGGCCGAGTCGGCAAAGGGGAAGCGTGTGCTGGAGGTGGGTTGCGGCACGGGTAGCCTATCCATTTGGCTCGCTGAACGAGGGTGCGAGGTGGTGGGGATCGACCTTGATGCCGAGATGGTCCGTCATGCTATCCTGAAGGCGGAGGACGTGAAGGGTTGCGCCTCCTTCCGCGAGTTGAACATGCTTGACCTCGACGTCGCATTCTCCCACGCCGAGTTCGATGCTGTCGTCTGTTTCGGGAACACGCTTGTGCATTTGGAGGACGATCAGGCAATTCTTCGTTTTCTCAGGGGAGCCCGACAGTGTCTCCATCCTGGCGGCCACCTGTTGCTGCAGATTCTGAACTACGATCGCATTCTCTGCGAAGGCATTGATGAATTGCCTCTCGTGGAGACGGAAGACCTGATCTTCGAGCGATCCTATCGTCTATCAAAGGAACACAGAAAAATCGACTTCGGCATCCGGTTGACTGATACGTCATCGGATGAGACGATGCAGTCTCAGACCATGCTGTATGCAATAGGTGCAGACCAGCTATGCGCTCTTTTCGAGGAGGCGGGCTTCTCCCGTGTAACTCGGCTTGGCGACTATACACGCACGGAATTTTGCAGTGACAGTTTTTCCCTTGTCATCGATGCCGTCTAGACCGAAGTTCTTGCGCTCGAAGCCGACGCCTCGAAAACTGACTCTGCGCGGCTGGCTTGGCTGTCCATGGCGAGCTTGACTTCTGCCTGCAACACCTCCCCGCGCGAGCATGTACTTGTCAGGAAAACACTGGGATGCATCGACAGCAGGAATGTCGTAAACCATGTGAACTGGGGCGGTTGCATACATGGCTGTCCTGTATTTGTGGAGATCGCAGGGCATGGCTTGTCTGAGCCTTCTCCCCCAACCACATCGATGGGATTCGCATTGGGATTGGTCTCTGCTGTGGCCGGGATGAGGAATCGGGCGTATAGTTCGCAGTTGGGATTCATTTGACCCTCGGGATTGTTTCCGATGGGCATGGACATTGCAGGTAGAGATCTAGGAGTCATCATGAAGA
>JAGLDW010000902.1 GCA_023145395.1 Lentisphaeria bacterium
CAGGGCAAGCTCTGCTTCTACAATCCGGATCAAAACCTGCTCACCAAATGTTTCACTGCGGACTACGCAACCTGGTTCGGCCTCTGCCTGCCGGGCCTTGACACCCTGAAGGCGCCCATCCCCCTCGGCGGCACCTCCAACCACTTCCGTCTCGACATCCTCCGCAAGGTGGGCGGCTGGGACGAGTTCAACGTGACCGAGGACTGCGATCTTGGGTTGCGCCTCTTCGTGCGCGGCTACCAGACACGTGTCCTGGAATCGACAACCTGGGAACAGGCATGCCCAAGCGTCCCCTTCTGGGTCCGTCAGCGATCGCGATGGGTCAAAGGCTATGCGCAGACCTACTTCGTGCACACACGCCAGCTCTGGGATCTCACCAAGAAGCTCGGGTTCATAGGCAGCCTTCATTTTCATCTGCTCATCGGGGGCTCCGTCTTCTGCCAGCTCATCAGTCCCTTCTACTGGATTCTGCTCCTGATGTGGATCTTCGTCCGCCCCTCCATCGGCATGGCGGAGTTTTTTCCCGGCCCCGTGTTCGCCATGGGCGCAATCTGCCTGTTTGTGGGTAATTTCATTTTTGCCTACAGCAGCGCGGTGGCTCTTGTCCGACGCGGTTTTGGCCATCTGGCGCTCTACGGTCTGGCCATGCCCTTCTACTGGATGCTCATGAGTGTCGGAGCATGGAAGGGCTTCCTACAGCTCATCACCAAGCCTCATCACTGGGAAAAGACCAAGCACTTCGCGGAGTCATAGACCTTGGACGTCACCATCGAAAACGAGCAGTCATCCGCGAGAGCACCCTGGCGCGCGCCACTGGTGTTTCTCGGCTGGATTGTGCTTGGCGCATTCATTCTGCCCAAGTTCGTGATTGTGCCAACCGACACGCTCAGCGTCCATTCCGCCGTTGTCGATAGTTTGCTCGCGGGGCAGAACTGGGGACGTCAGGCACTGGTTGGCAGCCTGCAGTACCCACTTCTCCCCACGACGATGCTGCTACTGGCACGCCTGATCGCCAGTCCATTCGGCGGCGACGGATCGGCACTGCTGGTCGGCCTCTCCCAGGCATGGGTGCTCTCCTATGTCGTGCGCCTCGCTCGCGAGGGCAAAGGAACGCTTCTCCCACGCACCATCGCCACCGTAGCCGTTTTTCTCGTTTTCCCGGGAGTTCTGGACTGCATCCGCCTGCTTGACCCCACTTGGGCGGCCGCCGTCCCACTTGCCAGCGCCCTCTATCACGCCTACTGCTGGCACCAGCGGCAGGAACTCCGCGACGCGCTGGTCACCGCCATCTCCTGTGGCCTGCTCGTGTTCTGCGGTCTCGCCTTCGCGGCGGCGGCAATTGCCATACTCGCCGTCATGACGCGTCATGTCCCCCGCGTGTCACGGGTCCAGCAATCCGAACAGGGCGGCGTGCGCACACTGCTCTGGGCGCCTCTCGCCTACTGTGCATTCCTCTGGGCTCTGTGGAACTGGCTCGTTCTCGGCAACCCATTTTTCGCATTGCGCCCGGTCCTGCTCTCCCTGCACGCATGCAGCGGCACCCAGTTCTCCGCAGAACTCGCAAGCGCCTTTTCCGAATTGGGGCTTGGTCTTGTTGGCGGAGCGCTGATCTGCGGACTCAGCATAGCGGCAAGCGCCCGTGGCGCAGGCATGTGCATCCTCATGCCATTGCTGCTGGTCAGCGCAGTGCGCTTGCTCTGCCGCTCAGCGGGTGTGCACGCGGCCGGCGGCACGCTACTGACCGCATGTCTCGGGGGCCTGGCTTTCTCCTTCTGCATGCAGCAGGTCTGGACTCGGGACCCAAAGCGGTTCGCGACTCTCATCGCCGTGTTTGTCGCCACGATCCTCGCGGGTCGGATGTACCCTCCCCTCGACGGCGCGCGCGACGGAGCCTTCCGTTCCAACGCCCCAGAGAAAACGGAAGTCGTGGAATTGATGGACCGTCACTGGCCCAGAGCGCGGGTTCTCGTCTGCGGAATCCGTGCACCGGCCCTTTTCCACGATCCTGCCGAAAAGCGCTTTCTCGCCCGCGCGGATTTCCACGAGGCATTGTTCCTAACGCAGGCTGAAGACGAAGTGATGCACCTGCTTGTCCCACCGGACAACGGAAATTTCTATCCCCGCTCCATCGGCCACTTCAGCCGCCTCCACGGGGAGGGAAAGCCCTGGCTCATTCTCGAGAAACAATGGTCCAGCGGATGGCAACTCTGGCGCTGTGTCATCGCCCCGACCGGCGAGTCCAAACTCGACGATCTATAGCCGCGCTGCCCTGTCCGCTATCCACATCCATCCAATCGGGCAGATCAGCCGAGTCCGTCCACCCTGTGAAACGCGTGCGACCAGGAAGCACAGGAGTCTATCGATGCGAATGCTGTTGGTTGGCTGGGTCTGCCTGACATTGGCTTGTAAAGCAGCCGAGATCCAGGCGGTGAACGGGGAGTTGCGGATTCCGCAAGGCAAGACACGCACCGTCGAGTTCGGGACGGTGCCGCAGAATAACACGACAGTGCTCCTGGATATCACCTCGCGCCTGGACTCGGAGGGGCTCGGCGGCTCGATGTACTTCATGAAACTCGAGCTAAACGGCCGCCTGATCATAGCCGCCCGAAGCCGGAAGGTCGGAAGACTGCGGAACCGCAAACTCGTCTCGCCAGTTGCGCCGCGGCAGCCCTACAGCTGGTTTGGCAACAACTCCTGGCGAGTGCTCTACGCGCCGGATTTCAAAAGCGCGCTGAAACAGACCTACTACGAGGGAAATCCGCATCGGCTTCTGCTCGACGTGACGGACTTGACCAATCCGGCGGCCGAGAACCGCCTCAAAATCACCAACATGGCGACCACGCGGACGGCAAAGTACAGCAAGCGCGGCGCAGATCTGGTCATCAAGACACTTACGGTGCGAACGCTTCCCGAACCAAGTGCAACGATGACCGCCGCAGGGGATGTCGATGGGGATGTGATCAATCGTGGCACGCCCGGCGCGGGGCCAGCAGCCTACCGTGGAAAACTCCTCGCGGGTGGTGGATTCACCATTGATGTGAGAGGGCGGCGCTTCGGGTTCGCGTCGGCCATGTCCTACCCGAATGCGGGTCTGAACCATCTCGCGGCAGCAACCAGAACACTCACCGAAGGGCAGCCCGGATGGCAACGGACCGTCACGCCCACCGCAGACGGCGGCACGGTCGTGGGAGTCGGCCCGGACTATCGGCTGGAGCGCACAGTCCGCTTCACGGATCGCAAGGTCGAAGTGACGGATCGATTCGTCAACCGACACCTGGACGCCAAGCTTGGACTACTCGTCGAAAATACGGTGTCGCTGCGCGGCATGGATGCGCGCGTGCGCCTTGGGGGGAATCCAGACCCCGCCATGAACAGCTACTACGCAAACGGAAACCCAAGCGTGTATGCGACCATTGGCGAGATCGGATTGGGCCTGATCTGCGAGGACGATGTGTTCCGGAACCAGGCGCGGCTGTTCTACGATGCGGACCGGGAGTGCGCGGGGTTGCGCACCGAAATGCTCTGTCTGCAACCGGGCGGTTCGTACACGCTGCGCTGGTCCGTCTACCCGGTCGCATCCAACGACTACTTCGATTTC
>JAGLDW010000903.1 GCA_023145395.1 Lentisphaeria bacterium
TGGTGCTTCTTCAATCCGGACACGATCCTGGCGACCCCGGTCGAGGAGATTCGGCGCGCCTTCGGGCGACTCGGGATTCGCTACGCATGCTACTGCGGCGGTTGGGTCGATCGCAAGCACGACCGCAAGAAAATCGGTTTTGGAACGGGGGTGATGGACTCGTATTGGGCCGATTTCCGGAGACGCCTGCGCGAAGCTGCCACACGAATCCGCGAAGCTGTGCCGGGCTGCAAAGTGCTCGTCTACTATGATACGCAGCGAGACACGTCCGACGGCGGGCACGGACGTTTTCGCGACAGTTGGCTGCCCAGTGTGAACGGAGACCAGTTCTCTACCGAGTGGAGTGGGGTCTACAGTCTCACCTGGAGCATGGTTGCGACCAGGGACAACACATTTGGCAAAGCCATGCTCGACGTGGTGGATCGCTACGTTGACGAAATCGGTGTCGATGGACTGTACTGGGACGAGATGGAGGCCGTCGGCTACGGCACGCCGCTGATCACCCACAACACGGCGGACGGCTACTCCTGCATCCTGAACAAGAAAACGTACACGATCGAGCGCGAGATCGGGATCACAACGTTGCTGGGCGAGGGGCATCGCATGGCTGTGATCGATCGGATCCGGGCACGGGGCGGCATGGTGATGGGCAATGGTCCCACCACGACCAAGGATCTCCTCGCAAAGCGTGTGCAACGCATGGTCGAAGTCCAGCACAACGACTATTGGTGCTACCAGGGCAATCTCGATACGCCGCTGGGCTACGCGAGCAGCCGCATGGATTTCGGGAACTGGATCCGCGCCCTGCAGAAAGCGACGCTGCTGGTGGGCACACGCTACACCTATGAGCACGAGATCTCGCGGTACGTCTTCCCGTTCACTCCGATTGAACTGCACGCAGGCTACTTGCTTGGCGAAGAGCGCATCATCGCGGCGCATTCGGGAAACTTTGGCTGGCCGGAATGGCGATGCCTAGCGCAGGTGCATCACTTCGACCGCGATGGCAAGCACACCAGTCAGACGTTTTCGACACGCATTGGCGCCGAGGCGCGCACGACGGTTACGATGAAATCCGGCGAGGCGGTCATACTGGAACGTCTTCCGGTGTCTGTCGTGCCTGCAGTTGGAGGAGAATCTGCCGAGATTCGTGGTTTGACCAGCGATGGCGCTGACATTCGCTTTGTGCTGGACTGTCCGTCTGGTTGCACAGTGCGCGTTAAAAACGCAGGCACTGCTTGCCGCGTGTTCGCGAACGCGCGCGAGGGAGAGTTGGTCCAGATGGCCGACGGCACTGCATCCGCCCGTGTCCCACCAGGCTTGCAGCGTGCAAAGATCCACATCGCCATCGCCAGGTGAAACACTCGTGCACGCCACGGCTATTCTTCAGGGCGCCTCGTCCCATGGCTTCCAGGAGTAGCGA
>JAGLDW010000904.1 GCA_023145395.1 Lentisphaeria bacterium
TCCTTGCCACAACTTCATGCACGCGTTCCATTCGATGCCCCACGGCGAGTTTTCGGTAGATATCCAGATGCGCCGGCTCGGGCGCGCCCGTTTGCCTGATATGATGAATACGCCGTTGGTCGTCGGTGAAGATCAGCGTGTCTCGCCTGTGCGTCAAAAGCAGATCGCGCACGGTGCGCCACTGCCTGGTGTCGCCCGCCTCACGCAGGCGGTGCTCGATGTTGACCAGCAGGTGGTAGGCGAGCACGGCGACGAACAGATGGGCCTCGCTTCGCTCCCTGCCCTGGTGGTATATGGGGCGCGTTCCCAGATCAGACTTGAGGCTCCTGAATGCGCCCTCAACCCGGGTCAGCGTCATGTATGTCCGCCAGATCTGCTCCGCGTCCATCTCGTGGTGCGTGGTGCCAATCACATACGTTCCGTGCAGGGGGTTATCGTCCTCGGGCCTGTCTTCCACGAGCGCCTTTCGGGTGAAGACCAGATCGGTGATGCGTTCGGGCCTGCCATCCTCGGGAATCAGCTCAATCGCGAAACGCCTCCCGAACCCCGCGTAGCGTTCGTCCAGCCGACCGACTTTTCGCATGATCTTCCCGCGCTGCTTGATATTGCCAGCGCGTATGGAGCGCTGCAACGCGAGCACGTCCTCCGCGGCCCGCTCCTCCCAGCGGTCGGCGATCGCCTTCTCCTTGGCCCGTCTTCCGGAACTGACGCACAGCACATCAACAGTGCCCTCCAGTTTCCCGGCCACCTTTTTCACGCGGATTGTCTGGCCCGCATCTGCACCGATGACGGTGAACGACGGGTCGGTTGCCGCGCTGGTGAATTCGGCCAGATAAGCCTGATTTCGCGGTCCCCGCTCCACAGTCATGTACGCGATGCCGCTCTCCTGAAGCAACGCGATGTTCTTCGCGGTGGCGATGCCCCTGTCCATGATGACGGTGGGTGTGGCAAAGGTCAGACACGGCTGCGAGGCATTCAGCAGGCCGGCCTCCTCCAGAATCTCCTGGAACGTCGCTGGTTCGCTCACATTCCCTGAATACGTCTTACTGAAAAGCGGGAAGCCGCGCGAATCCACCGCTAGGGCCAGGGAGAGCAGAGGGCAGTCGTAGCGTTTCTGCTTCGA
>JAGLDW010000905.1 GCA_023145395.1 Lentisphaeria bacterium
CCCCCGGGCGCAGCAGCGAAACGGCGATCTTCAGTCCTCGCTCAAGTTCGCCAAGCTCGTCGTTCACAGCAATCCGCAGCGCCTGAAAACAACAGGCGGCGCCAGGGGGGCCACCCCGGCGGCGCCACGCCACATCGCCGAGCAGTTCCGCAAACTCGCCCGTGCGCTCCCACGGCTTGCTCTCGCGCCGCTGGACCACGGCTCTGGCCACCGCTCCCGCCTTGCGTTCCTCCCCGTACTTCCGGAAAATCCGCTTTAGACTCTCCTCGCTTTCCGTATTCAGCAACGAGGCAGCCGAAATGGGCGCCCGCGTATCCATTCGCATGTCGAGTGGTCCGTCCTGTCGATAGGAGAATCCCCGCGCCGGGTCGTCGATCTGTGGAGACGACACCCCGATGTCCAGCAAAATCCCGTCCACTTCGCCCCAGCCAACCTGTGCGGCGAATGCATCCATCTCCGAATAGGAACCCCGGTACAGCTTCGCCCGGCTCCCAAATCCCTGCTCCTCCAGCGTGGACGAAGCCACCTGCAGCGATGAACCGTCGCGATCAATTCCCAGCAACTCCAACTCGGGGAATGCCCCCAGCAACCGCGCCGCGTGCCCCGCACGCCCAAGCGTACCGTCGATGAGACGTCGCATGCCCAGCCCCTCAAAGGCGCCAAGCACCTCATCGGTCAGAACCGAACTGTGACTGAACTCAGGACTTGTCATCCATCAACATCCTCTTGAAGGCACTCTCAAAATCCATGCCCGGCGTGCTGTGCATCGCCTCCACCACGTCCAGGCTCGTATCCGTGTCCAGGCGCTCAACCTCCCAGCGCTCGGGTTGCCATATCTGAATCAGCGACCCAGTGCCCACAAGCAGCGTCTTGTCCTCGATGCCCGCATGCGCCAGCAATTTTGCCGGGATGGCAAAACGACCCTGCTTGTCGCAGCTGATCTCGGCGGATCTCGAACCCAGCGACGCCAGCGCAGTCATCGCCTCGCGCGAAGCAAAGGAAACGCGCCTGAACTGGGCCAACGTCTCGGCAAACATCTCCGCAGGCATCAACTGCAGACAGCGGTTGCGCCCTGGAAGCAGAAACATCTGCCGACCAGCAGGCACATGCCGGCGCCACATCTTCGGCAAACCAATGCGCCGCTGAGAATCCAGGGAATGCTCGTGCTCCCCAAGAAAACAGGCGATCAGATTCTCATGTTGTTCGCACGTAGCCAGAGCCTGAACTCCTATTTGTCCCTCTTTCTCCCTATTTACCCCTACTATTCGCCAAAAAAGAGTGGATGCAAGAAAGAAAAACAAAGAAAATCAAGCATGACGCATTCGGGGAGTGGGAAAAATGCGGGCGGAGGGGCAAAGACACGCGGCATGGTGGTGCGGGGCGGCCCGGACCGCGAGTGAGCAGAAAACGCCCTCGGTCCCGGAGGTCCCGAGCCACCGGGGTGGACATCAGCTCAACGTCTTGACCGTGCGCTCCAAGTCGCGTCTGTTGATCAGACGCTGAAGTTCGAGATGCTCGTTGTCCACAGTGAAAACAAGCCGCCAGGGACGTCCAATGCGTGCCCGGAGAAAGCGGGGCTTCGCCTTGAGTCGACGCACCGATGCAAAGGCGTGCTGCTCTCCCGCACAAGGTTCTCCAATCAGCTTGAGCGTCCGCCGAGCTGTGCTTTCAGGGACTTTTTTCAGAGCCTCGACAACCTGCTTGGAAAAACGGGGGATTCGAACAGGCTGCACGGCGTGGGGGACATCCGCCTCGAAAAGCTCCTCCTCGCGCTCGTCGAGATCGGTCTCCCTGCGCGCCAGAGTCTGTGCGTCCCCATCGGTTTCGCTCCTCCCGAGCGCCTGCTGTGTTTCCTTGAGTTCCCGCCGCAGCAACTGTTTCTCGGTATGCCTGCTCTTCACATCCTGTTTGAGGCCCCGTATTTCCAACCTCAATTCACGCACAAGCTCATCGTCTTCCGACTTGGGAACAGTCTCCGTCTTCTCCTCTGGCGCATGCCGGTCACTTAGCCGCAACTGCCTGCGCGCCTCCTCCAGCTTTTCCTTCGACTGCCTGAGTTCGCCTTCCTTGCACCGCATCGTCTCCCGCACTCGCAGAAGTTCCTCGTGCTCCTCACCATCGGCGTCCTCCTCTTCCGCCTCGCTGAGAAGCCGGTCCAAGAGATCCTCAACCGGATCCTCGGGAGAGAGATTCAGGCGGTCACGAGTTCGCAGTAGCTCCTCGAGCAGGAGAAAAGCGCTGGGACTGTCGTTCTCTAGAAGAAGAACCGCGCGGCTTACCAGGATCCCCAGCGTCGGCCTATCCGACGCCAGCAGGGCGAAGGCCACATCCTCTGCCAGACCCATTCTGTACTCGTCACTCTCGACAACTCTCGCACACTGCTTTTCCAGAAGATCCAGCCACTCGGCAGAATCCGTCGTCACGGCGAGGCCAATCTCAAAGACCTCTTTCATGTCTCGCACGAAGTCTGGAGGCATCTCCGGGAGTTCGAGCAACTGACGGGTGACATCAGTTCTCCGCTGCTCAATCGTTCCTCGCAGAACCTCCTCCAAGTCGGGAAGTATCGTATCGCAAACACCTGTGCGTTTAAGGAACGCAAAGAGCGCATCGTATTCGAGATAGGTGCCAAATCGACGAAGCACGGCTCCGTAGACAAGGGGCTGCAT
>JAGLDW010000906.1 GCA_023145395.1 Lentisphaeria bacterium
TGACCGCCTGGGTGGGCGATGGCATCATTGCGATGCTGGAAACACCGGATCATATCAAACTAGCACATGCGTTGAAGGTGCCGCTGGTGAACCTGGCCTCGTCCATCCAGGCAGTTGGCGTGCCCACGGTGACTGTGGACAATCATCATGCGGGACGAATGGCCGCCAGGCACCTGATCGATCGAGGATTCCGGCGGTTTGGCTTCTACGGGATGCGCGACGTGTGGTATTCCAGGGAACGCTGCCGTGGATTTAGCGGCGCGTTGCAGGGTGCCGGTTTCTCCTGCGAGGTTTGCGAATCCGACGGTGTCTCGACTCGCTATCCCTGGGACTGGAATCGGCAGCAACTGGAGACTTGGCTGACCGGGCTTCAAACGCCTGTTGGCATACTGGCCGCGCATGACTATCGAGCGCGCATGGTCATTGAACTTTGCGGGCGTCTGGATTTGAACGTTCCAAACGACATCTCGATCATTGGCATCGACGACGACCCCATTGTCTGCGAACACTCCAATCCAGCCCTGACCAGTATCCGTCAGGATGGCTACCAGGTTGGCTTTCGCGCGGCCGAGATGCTGGATCGACTGATGTCCGGACAAGCGATCGAACAACCCCCCCGCCACATCTCGGGCATGACGCTGATTGAACGAGAAAGCACGCGGACAATCGCCGTGGACGATCCGCTTCTCCGGAAGGCGATTGAATGGATCGAGCACCGCGCGGATCAGCACTTGGATGTCGCATCGCTCGTTTCTAAACTGGCTGTTTCGCGGCGCTGGCTGGAAAGAGCCTTTCGGAAGCATCTGCATTGCACTCCGCATGAACGTATCTGCGAAACCCGGGTGGAGCATGCGAAGATCGCATTGTCAGTTGTCCCGCGCCTGAAACTTTTCGAAGTCGCCGAACGGTGCGGATTCTCCGATGTCAGGCGGCTCAATGTCGTCTTCGAGCGGACCACCGGACAGTCCATCGGGGAGTATCGGACCGCACAGGAAGATTGACCTCGCCGCCATTTTCCCGTATTCCCTCCGAGGACGAGACGCTTGGATGTATGGTTCAGCACTGATGTGCGGCTTCGACCTTTCGCAGGATAGCGACTGTGTCATCGGCCTCCTGCTCGGTCCATGCCTCGTCGAAAAACAACACCAGGGATGTTTCTCTCACCGCGGTGAGATTTGGACATGGAAACTCCCGGTCGCGGTCTCCCTTGTAGTCCTGGCTGGCCCACGGGTATCCGGAGGTTCCGAAGACACGGCGTTTCGTGAACCAGTCCTGCAGGTGCGGCGTGGTGTGGCAGTCCGTCTCGGCGGAGACGGTCAGCCCCTCGGTGCCAAGTGCCGCGCAGAACTCCGATTTTGTGCAACGCACCGCATCAGGGCGAAACACCAAGCGCAGCTTCCAATAGGATGCTTCCGCCTCCGGGATCGATTCCGCCACGCTGCAGGCGGCCGCGCCATCCAGGCCCTCGCGGATGCGTGCCGCCATGGCTCGCCGCTTTGCCACAATGTCCGGCAGTTTTCGGAGCTGAACACACCCGATGGCGCAGGCAAACTCGTTGAGGTTGAAGTTGAGCGAGGCCAGTTGGTTTGTGGAACCCGTCGGCAGTCCGAAGGGTTTTCCCCGGTCTGCCGCGCCCCGGATTCGCCAGTACAGATCCTCGCTTCGCGTGAACACCACACCTCCTTGTCCACCCGTGCAGTGATGCTTGCCGAACATGGTGGAGAACGCCGCCACAGCGCCGAATGTGCCGACGGGTCTGCCGTGCAGTGTGGCGCCGTGGGACTGGGCGCAGTCCTCGACCACTGGGATCCCGTGATGTCGAGCCACGGCCAGAATGCCATCCATGTCCGCTGGTTCGCCGTGAATGTGGGCGATGACAATGGCGCTGGTCAGCGGCGTGATGGCCGCTTCCACCTGCTCGGGCCCTACGTTGTACGAGCCCGGCGCAGTGTCGATGGGCACGGGGATGCAGTTTAGCAAGGGAATGGGCATCATGCCACCGGGATCGGTAATGCAGGACACGGCGATCTCGGTGAAGGGCTCGAGGTCGAGCGCGCGCAACGCCACGTACAGCGCCGTGGTGCCGGAGTTGACGGCATCGGCAAAACCGCCGCCCATCAGATCCGCGAACTCGTGGCAGTAGGCTTCCTCCTGCGCGCCGTTGTACCCAGGCGCCACTCCCGAGGCGATCGCCTCGTCGAACAGGGCGTCCACAGCCTGTTTTTCCTCGATACCGATCAAGCCCCGGCTCGGCCAGGGCGTGGTTCGCACCGTCGTGCCCTCGTTGATGGCTAGCTCCTTGGCATCTCCCATGGTCTCTATCCTTCAGGTTGGTTTCCCTCTATACACACGGCGCCGTCTTTTGCGTTCCATCCAGTCGCATTGTCCATGGAATCAATGACCTTGCGCCCCGGTGGAACCGCCTGGGCAAGGGTCGAATGGGACAATGTTCCCATCAAGAGCATGCCACTGAACACCAACGGGAGACTTTCACGACAGCTAGGTAGACGCATTACAGTCTCCTCGAAAAGTTTCCTGTCTTCAATGGCTTGAGATGCGGTCTACGGATTTCTTCTCGCAGGCGGCCAGGAGCCGCTGACGCGATGTCATTTCCTGCATGGTTCTCGGTTCCCTTTTTGAATAGACAGGATCAACAGGATGAAGAGAGCCAGGTCGTTCTGGGCTGGTGGTTTCCGCACCCTATCCTGGGAGGTCCGCACAGTCAATGCGGTGGGAGCGCCGTCTGCGGCCACGCAGAAGACTTCAAAGAGCCGAAGGAGAAGACTATCATGGTCATATTGATGGGCCTCACGGGTGAAAATAGGAGGAAACCATGAAACAGACGAACGTGTCAGAGGCGAAGAAGCATCTGAGCGGCTTGCTCCGCGAGGTGGAAAATGGGGAGTCGTTTCTGGTTATGTCTCGAGACCGGCCAATCGCCAGGATCGAGCCAGTTAGCGGGTCCATCGAGGCAGGCAATGCAACCGATCGGCTTACTCGGATCGAAGGCATGCTTGGGTATTCCATCCTGTTGATCCTGTCAGAG
>JAGLDW010000907.1 GCA_023145395.1 Lentisphaeria bacterium
GTCTGTCAATCGCACCTCTGGGGACCACTTGACCGGATCAGGGCTTGCCCCTTAATGTAGAGTTATTGATGACATGCGATGGAGAAGCGTTATGAAAACATTGATGAAGGGTTCTGTGTTGACCTCTTTGCTTCTTGCTGGGCTGCTTGTTTGGGGTTGTTCGAGATATGAAAATTTGGCCAATTGCGTGCCCAGCGGTGATGAGGTTTGTGACGGCGTCGACAATGATTGCGACGGGCAGACGGATGAGGCGCGATATGAATGCGTCGACGGGTCCACCGTGCCCTGGTGCGGTTGCGATTCGGACGACAACTATGCGTGCATCGACAGCCCGGAAAATCAGTGTCGGGACACTTCCTGCGACGACGGCAGCGATGACCTTTGCGAGATGGTGCCGCCTTCCTGCGAGCCTTTTGAGATTTTGGCCATTCAGAACGATTGTTGGGTCTGCGTGGACCCGGACACATGCGAGCCTGTCGCTGGCTGCGACGATGGCGACGTGCGTTTGTTCGAATGCCCCGACGGGGAGATGGTGCCCTGGTGTGATTGCACGGACGGGGAGTGGGTCTGTATTCGCAGTCCGGAGAACGAGTGCCGGGATGGCTCCTGCGACGATGGCACCCTTCCCATGTGCGATTTGATTCCGCCGGTCTGTGAGGATTACGAAATCTTTGCTTACCAGAACAACTGCTACGCTTGCGTTAACCCGGCCACCTGCCGGCCATGGGGGCAGGCGGGCTGCCGTCGGGATCTGGATTGCCCGCCGACTGAGTACTGCGATGACTGCGCGTCGAGTTCTTGTCCCGAATGCGAGGATTGCGTGGCCGGCTGTCTGCCCCACGGCTGCCCCACCGAGCCCGAGCCGGCATGCTACATGGAGCGGCCCGACTGCGGAGCAGGTGAGGTGGCGGTGGTGGCGGATCTCTGCTGGGTCTGTGTTGACGCTGTGACTTGTGATGAAGTCCTTGGATGCCAGCCGGGCGAAGAGCGCCTGTTCGAATGCCCCGATGGAGAGTTGGTGCCCTGGTGCATTTGTGGAGAGATGGGCGGCTGGGAATGCATAGGCAGCCCGGAAGTTCAGTGCCGGGATAGCTCTTGCGACGACGGAA
>JAGLDW010000908.1 GCA_023145395.1 Lentisphaeria bacterium
TCATCTTGGCTCCGTCCAAAAGGCTTGCCCGGCGGCAGCGGCCTGGATTCGGGCAAAAACCTACACTGGGCTTGCGTGTCTGTCAATCGCACCTCTGAGGGCCACTTGACCGGATCGGGCCTTGCCCCTTAATGTAGAGTTATTGATGACATGCGGTGGAGAAACGCCATGAAAACATTGATGAAGAGTTCTGTGTTGATTTCTTTTTTTCTGGTCGCCCTGTTTGTTTGGGGTTGTTCGAAATATGAAAATTTTGGCAATTGCGTGCCCAGCGGTGACGAGGTTTGTGACGGCGTCGACAATGATTGCGACGGGCAGACGGATGAGGCGCGGTATGAATGCGCTGATGGCTCCACCGTGCCCTGGTGCGGTTGCGATTCGGACGACAACTACGAATGCATCGACAGCCCGGAGAACCAGTGCCGGGACACTTCTTGCGACGATGGCAGCGATGATCTTTGCGAGATGGTGCCGCCTTCCTGCGAGGGTTTTGAAATTCTGGCCATCCAGAACGATTGTTGGGTTTGCGTGGACCCGGATACCTGCGAGCCCGTCGCCGACTGCGTTCAGGGTGAAGAGCGTTTGTTCGAATGCCCCGATGGGGAGATGGTGCCCTGGTGTGATTGCGTGGACGAGGAATGGGTTTGTGTTCGTAGCCCGGAAGCCCAGTGTCGGGACACTTCCTGCGACGATGGCACCGAGCCCATCTGCAGCATGATCCCGCCAGCTTGTGATGACGAGGAGATCTTGGCCTACCAGAATCAATGCTATGAATGCGTCAACCCGGCCACCTGTGTGCGCTGGGGGCAGCCGGGTTGTCATCGGGATTTGGATTGCCCGCCGGCTGAATACTGCGATGACTGCGCGTCGAGTTCCTGCCCCGGCTGTGAGGATTGTGTGGCCGGCTGCCTGCCCCACGGTTGCCCCACCGAGCCTGAGCCCGCCTGCTACATGGAGCGACCCGACTGCGGACCGGGTCAGGTGGCGGTGGTCGAGGACCTCTGCTGGATCTGTGTTGACCAGGAGACCTGCGAGTCCATGCTTTGTGAACCCGGCACGGAAGTCCTCTTCGAATGCCCGGACGGAGAGATGGTGCCCTGGTGCTTCTGCGATGAACAAGGCGGGATGAACTGCATGGGCAGTCCGGAAGTTCAGTGTCGGGATAGCTCTTGCGACGACGGAAGTGTGCCCATCTGCGATTTGGCACCACCCGTTTGCGAGGATTGGGAGATCCTGGCCTACCAAAACCAATGTTACGGATGCGTCAACCCGGCTACTTGCAAGCCATGGGGGGTGCCTGGTTGCGGGGCCGACATGGAATGCGACTTTGACGAGTACTGTGATCCCTGCGCGTCGAGTTCCTATCCCGGCGGCGACGACTGCATTGCCGGCTGTGTTGAGCATGCCTGTGGCGGTGACGATCCGATGACCCTCATGTGCATGATGCCGCGGCTTTCCTGCAATCATGGACAGACGGCCATCATTCGCAATGGTTGCTGGCTTTGCGTGGATCTCTACACCTGCCAGCCACCGGATCCCTGCAGCGGCGGGCAAGAGATTCCCGCCACTTGCCCGGATTTCCTGCAGGTGCCCTGGTGTACTTGCACGGACGCGGAAACCTGGAGTTGCATAGACGATCCCGCCGCGGCCTGTCACGATAGCCGTTGCGACGACGGCACGGAGCCTACGTGCGACCTGATGCCGCCGATTTGTGATCCCGCGGATATCTTGGCCTACCAGGATGATTGCTATCTCTGCGTCGATCCGGATACCTGCCAACCTCGACCCTGAGAGCCCCCGTGTCCGGAATCCGGACACTTGTTGGATTAAACTCACTCCGTCCCCGGCCTAAGTCCCTGAAATTCTGAACACGACCACTCATGGCACGACCTTTGCTTTTCCTTGCTGTCAGTCAACCATTGGCAAGGAGAGGAGAGGACATGAGCAGTCGATTGAAGAGGCGTAAGAATCCCCGAAAACCCAAGAACCGAAAGAA
>JAGLDW010000909.1 GCA_023145395.1 Lentisphaeria bacterium
GAAGGAGCCATCATGAGCCAGCCAATTCTTCGCCCATTCGAGCCGAAAGACACTGAGGCGGTCGTGGAGATCGCCAATCTTGCCTGGGGCCGCATCTACGCCAGCCAGCATGACATCTTCGGCGACGAACTCTACGACGTTCTCTGTCCCGAGGGTCCGCAGCGAAAAGGCAACGAAATGCGCGGACACTGCGAGCGCACGCCAAACCGCATCAGGATCTGCGAGGTGGACGGGCGCGTGGCGGGCTTCATCTCGTGGTCCATGGACGAGGAAAAGCAAATCGGCACGCTGGGCAACAACGGTCTTCATCCGGACTTCACCGGACAGGGGCTTGGCACCTTCATGTATCGTAGTGCGCTGGAGCACTTCCGAACCCACGGCATGCACCACGCCAAGGTGCACACCGGCCTGGACAAGGGGCACGATCCAGCCCGCCGCGCCTACGAGCGGGTCGGCTTCGACATCCGCCATGAATCCATCAACTACTATATGAAGCTCGTGTGAGTATAGGAATCGTCCCAATGGACATTCCCTGGGACTTGGGCATGCGCTAAAAGGGATTTCGCATTGTATGTGCCGATCTGCACACAACGAAAGAGACAGTGACACATGAACGTGAGCAATCCATTCGCTGCGACTCTGTGCGTTGCAGCATGCGCGGCAGTACACCCGCATGTCTCCGCCGTTGCGCCGGGAGAGTTCACCCGGCCTGAGCAACGGCCCTTCGTCCTGCTCAATCCCGCGGAGATCCTAGCCCTTCGACAGCGCGTGCGCGAGGAGCCGTGGGCGCGAAAAGCGTACGGAGTCATCGAGAAATCAGCGAACGAATGGCTGACGAGAGAGATCACCGTGCCGCGGGAGCCCGGTCGCAACGGCCGCCCGTTCTATGCCGCGCCAGATTCGGGGCTGCATCTGCAGTTTCGCTGGGATCAACCTCACAACCACTGGTGTCCCGGCGAGAAACGGCACTACACCGGTTCCGAACTTGACGCAAACTGGCGTGACGCCGCCCACCAGAGGATTCTCAAGGGCATTCTGGATCTCGCCTTGGCATACCAGATCCAGCAGGAACCAAAGTATGCCGTGAAGGCGAGGCAGTTGATCCTGGCCTACCCCGAGTTCTACCCCGAACTTCCCCCCATGCAGCGCAAGGGCCGCCTTTTCTGGCAAACCCTGGACGAGGCAGTGTGGGTGCTGCGCTTTGGCTGGGCGTATGATCTACTGTGGGAGACCTTCTCGGAAGAGGAGCGCACACGAGTTGAGGAACGCGTGCTTCGACCGGCAAGCGAGTCGGTGCTATCGTACAAACTCGGCGTATCCAACTGGCAGACCTGGCATAATGCCGCCTTGACCTGCGTGGGTGCGTTGCTCCGGGATACAGCCTTGATCGACTTCGCCCTCAACGACCCAGCTCACGGTCTCCTGCACCAGCTGGATCAGTCGATTCTGGCCGATGGAATCCACTACGAGCGTGCCCTCCCAGCCTACCATTTCTACACAGCGCAAGCCCTGCTCTTCCATGCCGAGTTGCTGAACCATGTCGGAGTCGATGTCTTCCGGGAACCCCGACTCCGTCTGTTCTTCCGCAGGATTGCCGAATTGTCTCTGCCGGGCGGCCGCTTCCCTTATTTCGGCGAGGCGGGACATGAGAGCAGATTCATGAGCACGCTCCCGGCGCCAAGCTACACATGGGCGTATGCCCGCACGCAGGATGCTTTCATCGGAAAAGTCCTCAATGAACTCTGCGACATCCCGCCGAATGCGGACTGGGCTACCATCAACAGCAAACGGGGCGCGAGCCGCGAGGAGTTGCTTTTCGGACCGCAAGTCTGGCCGACCCCGACTTCGCTTCAACGGACCTCGCTCAAGACCGAGCCATCCAACTTCTGCGTGCTGCGAAGCGGGCCCGGTGCTCAAGACATGCATGTGCACATCACCTACGGCACTCACCACGAAGCTCATAGCCAGTTCGACAGTCTGAGCTTCACGCTTTGGGCCGACAACCAGATGCTCATCCCGGATTTCGGGTGCTGCAGCTACAAGTTGCCCGAACGAGACACCTGGTTCCGGACCACACTCTCGCACAATACAGTTGTTGTTGGGCGGCAGAACATGAAGCACGCGCCGGGGAGTTGCTTGGAGTTTGTCGGGGAGGGTCCCGTGAAGGTCTTTTCTGGCAAGGTAGACAGTGTCTACCCGCAGACGCTTGAACGCAATCTGTTCGTGACAGACCGCTACGTTGTGGATCTGTTCGTCGTCAGACCGTCACCAGAAAAACGCCGGACCACGTTCGACTACACACTCCACTTCAACGGTTCGGTGGACCCAGAGGCAGCGTTCGCCCCGAGCAAACAACGACTTGGCGAATCCGATGGATATCAACATCTGGCAGACATGATGGAGGCCGACGCATCCAAGGGAATCAACCTGCGCGTGCTGGACCCCCAGCACAAACGGCGCCTGCGGGTTCTAGTGGCTGGGCGTGACAAGATGACCGCCTTTCTGGCCCAGACCCCCGGGAGAGTGCCTCCCCGCAAGCCAACCACGCCCATGCTGCTGTTGCGGCAAGAGGGCGAGTCCTGTGTCTTCGCCGTGGTGCTCGAGCGTGCCGGGGCGAGTCCCTCACTCACTGCGGTCGAGTGCGTGCCGGTAAAGGTTGATGGCAGAGACTACCTCGGCCTCGACCATGTCGCGGCCCGCCTCGCCACCGCCGAAGGGGACGTGTATGTCATCCGCTCCAATGGACGTGTGCGACTGCGTGTGGATGGCCGTTTCGACTTCCAGGGACGGCTAGGTGTGCGCGGTCCGGACGGAACGTGGATTCTCCAACAGCCCGAGCAATGACGGGAGCAGTCAGATCAAAGGAACTGCAAGATGAACCCATTCCAGTCGTCAGCGATTCAAGAAGGAGTCCCAACTATGGGAAGCACCCGCTTTACTCTCGCAATTCTTTCCGTCGTCTCCTTGTGTGTTCACGCCGCACCGATCGTCAACAACGCCGATTTCACGCAGAGGTTGCGTGATGACGTCGGCCTTCCTGCCGTTTGGACCGTCCCCAAGGGCAGCCCTTGGCATAGCACCAACGACGACGGACACAGCGGACACGATTCGCTTCGCTACCGAGTCCGTGTAGCGCGGAGCGCGAGCCCGGTGACGCAGGCGATTTCGCTGCCGCCGAAGACCGATTGCATGCTACACGCCTGGCTCAAGAGCGACGGCGCGATGAAGCCGCTGGTTCGGGTCAGGACGGCTGGCGGACGGGAGGCGGAACTTGCCCGCGTTCATGCCGGAGCCAAGGCAGGACTCTGGACTCGATACACCGCCAAATTCAACAGTGGCGAGACCACGGCCGCCGTTGTCGAGATCTGGGCGGACACCCAACATTGCCAGGGCCGGAAGTCACCTGGTGGCACGGTCGTCGTCGATGACGTCCAGATTGTGGTAGGGACTGATGAGGAGGCATTCCAAACGAACGGCGCCGCTGTTGCCTACGAGAACCTGGCGCGAGGCAAGCCCTACACGCTTCAGCCAAAACCCGACTACCGCTACTGCACCGACCCGGGCGACGGGACGCAACTCACGGATGGCCAATACACGGCTGGGCATTTCTGGACACAGAAGACCACCGTGGGATGGGTCCACCCGCAATCCGTCATCATCACGCTGGACCTTGGTGGGCACCACCCAATCCGGGGGGTCTCGTTCAACACGGCGGGGGGACGAGCCGGGGTGGCGTGGCCGGCGTCGATCAGGATACTGGTCAGCATCGACGGACGTTCCTTCCATTCCCTGGGCGATCTGATCGAGCTGAGTCAGCACAAGCCGCCAACGAGAGAAGGCTACGCTGTCCACCGTTTTCGGACGGATGATCTGAAGAGCCACGGGCAGTACCTGAAGCTCATCATCACGCCCACTGGCCCATTCTGCCTTGTGGACGAGATCGAGGTTTTCCGCGGGGCCGACGAATGGAAGTCGTTGGCGCTGCCTGGAGAAGCCGTCCGGGAGCCTCTTGAATACTTCGATGTCACCCCCCTCGA
>JAGLDW010000091.1 GCA_023145395.1 Lentisphaeria bacterium
CCGCCGGCGAAGAAAACCATGCCAAGACGCGCGGTCATCAATGTCGGCAATCCAGTTGCCAATCCTTGCGGTATCATCAGTAGTCCTGCCAAGCCTGCCGACCACATTGCCACTCTGGCGGGGGAATAGCGATCGGCGAGCCAGCCGAGAAACGAGCCGGACAGAATGCCCGCCACTGCGGACATGCTGGCGATGATGCCCGTCCACGTAGCCGCCTTGTCCGGGCCGTTGATCGTTTCCACCAGCAACGGCATGAACGGGGCGTCGAAACGAATGGCGAATCCCATCAGCAGAACCAGCAGGAGAATCAGCCACACGGAACCAAAATCTGGCATCCGAAATTTGAATGCTCCCATTTTCGCCTTGAGCGAGGTTGTTCTGTGAAAGTTTTCTGTGACCCCGAAAAGCACGAGAAAACCGGCCGAAACCAGGATCATTCCGCAGATAAAGAACGCGGTTCGGTAGCCGAAACTGTCAACGACGATACCGCCTAGGAACGTCCCCGCCATCCTTCCTCCGTACACTGCGGAGCAGAGCGATCCCAGGGCGAATCCGCGGTTTTCCAGTGGTGTGTTGCTGGAAACCAATATCATGGACGCCGTCACGGTCCCCGCGAACAGTCCAAGCACAAACCGAAGCGCCACGAGCCACCCGACACCCGGCACAAACGCCATGAGCGGCATCAGCAATCCGGAAATGAAGCTTGCCCGCAACACCATCAGGCGACGTCCATACATGTCGGACAGGAATCCCCAGAACGGCGCGGACAGCAGCAGCGCCAGATTCCCCGCCGCCGCGAACAACGCCACCCACATGCTTGCCTGCGCCGGATCACTCACCCCAAGCTCTCTGATGTAGAACGGGATGAACGGCATCGCAAAGCAGAACCCCGCCGTACACAGGAACTGCGCCAGCCAGACACGCAACAGGTTTCGCTTCCAGTGAATCATGGTTTCCAACCAGGCAATTCCCGCGCGGACTCCCAAGAAGAGGACCGGAACTTGACAGGATTGACAGGATGAACAGGATGGGGCATTCTGGAATGGGTTCTGGATCGGAGGCATGCCGAGGCCCCTATCCCGTCGATCCTGTTGATCCTGTCAGAGATTCTTTCCAGTTCGAATACGGAGTACTGCCGCCACTCCTTGGTGGGATCGTGGATCTCCTTGCCGACGCGTGCCGTGGGCATTCCGCGCAGCAACGCCGGTCGATCAGGGACAAGACTCTCGGATGCCCAGCCAATGAGTAGATTCCCAGTGATCTCAGCCATCGTCATCTCCTCTCGCTCACTCGTCCGGAGTGCTGAAAGTGTCTATGGCGCAACTCGCCCCCAACGATAGCGGGAGCCATCGCATAAATCCAACGAACTCATCCGATGGGGGGTAACGCCTCAGTCTTGTGGGGTATCACCGAGGATGGCGAACAC
>JAGLDW010000910.1 GCA_023145395.1 Lentisphaeria bacterium
AAAAGCGGGTCTTCCCGGCGACGTGCGGCAGCGTATCCGAAAGGAGACGTCCAACATCGAGCGCGCCATCGCCGAGTTGCCGCCAGTGGCGGAAAAGACGTTCCGCACGGTCCATCCTATGAACGCCCTGCATGCCCGAGTGTATGCCATCTACGGCGTCATTCGTGAAGCGCAGGGGTGCGCACCACTCGTCGCCTGGGCCACGAATCCTTGGGATCCTCTCACACCGGTCGAAATGCCCGGCCGCCGGCAGCCAGGCGCCATCTCGGTCGCGGCGATGAAAGGCGAGACGCGTGCGGCCGCTCTGAACGTGGCCAACTGCACACAGCACGCACTCACCGCGACAGTCGTATTCGAAGGACTGCCGGGCGGTTCCACGCCAAGTTACGTGGCTGTGCACGAGGTCGCCTGGACCGACACGCGCCAAGCCAAGACCATTGCTGCCGCCCTGCCCCGGGTGACGCCGGACAGGGATGGGCTTCCCATATCCCTTCCCGCCGGCATGACGCGCCAGGTGTGGTTCTCGTTCACTCCCCGCAGGCTGCAAGCGGGCACTCATTCGGGCTTTGTGGTGGTGACTGGCGCGGGGGCGCAACCCCTGCGTGTGCCGATTGTTCTGCACGTGTTCGACACGGAGTTCCCGAAGCAACCGCGCCTCCACCTCGGTGGATGGGACTACACCGACGGCGAACGACAGTACCGCGGAGTCACGCCACAAAACCGTGCTGCGCTCATTGCACACCTGCAGGAACGCTATGTGGATTCGACCTGGGCGACCCCCGCCGTGATGCCCTACGGTGAGTTCGACGACGCGGGTGGGCTCGTGCAGGAACCGGAGACCGCGCGGTTCGACACCTGGGTGGAACGGTGGCCCAATGCACGACGATACCAGGTGCACATGGCGGTACGCGACCACATCGCTGGCACGAAGATGACGGAACCATTGTTCTCGAAGAAGGTCGGCGCGTGGATCACATTCTGGGCCGCCCATGCACGGAAACGAGGGATCGAGCCAAGCCAGCTGTATCTGTTGCTGGTCGATGAGCCGCAAAGCCCCGAGCAGGACAGGATCATCATCGCGTGGGCACAAGCCATCAAGACTGCGGCGCCGGGTGTCGTGATATGGGAGGACCCCGTCCATGCCGATCCACGCACCGCCGCACCAAAGTTGATGGCGAGCATCGATGTGCTCTGCCTGAACCGGAGCCGGATGTTGGGGGCGTGGCGCGATCACGCTACGCCATTCGGGGAACAGCGCCAGGCGGGGCGGCGCCTGGACCTTTACTCGTGCAGCGGCCCGGTCCGGCTGCTTGACCCATACGCCTACCATCGGCTCCAGGCGTGGAGTTGCTTCAACGCCGGCGCGGAAGGGACGTTCTTCTGGGCGTTCGGCAGCACCGGGGGTGGAGACTCGTGGAATGAGTATGCGTCGCAGAGCATGTGCTATACGCCGCTTTTCCTGGGCGTCGATTCCGCTACCCCCGGTAAACACATGGAGGCCATTCGCGAGAGCGTCGCAGACTTCGAGTACCTCGCCATGCTTCGAGACCGCGTCGCCTGGTTGGAGAAGCGGCAGCCCGCTCACGAGTTTCTGCCCGAAGCCAAGGTGCTGTTGGCAAACGCGGCTGATCGCGTCTTGTCCGCCGAGGGAGCCACGGAGATGCAGTGGCAAACCGAAAAGGACCGGTCCGTCGCGGACCGCGTTCGGGTCGAGATCGGTACGCTGTTGGAGAAACTCAAGTAGTGCCTGGAGTTGAGCACAGACGTCTGTGGTGTGAAAAATGGAGCGAATCGCGATGACATCGAAGGAACGAGTGCTCAAGGCATTTGAGCTGGGCATCCCGGACAAGATCCCCTTTCATGCCTATGAATCGCCGGAGCACGCGATTCGTCAGCTTGGGCGCGAGGTGCATGAGATGTACCTGGATCCGGACTTGGTTCCGGAAGCGATGATCAATACGGGAAAGCTGTACGACAACGACATCATCTACTTTCGCCCCGGGCGGCGAATTGCCGCTTCGCAGGAAGTGATCCAAACGGACGAGGGTTTGGCAATCCGGGATCGGAAGACCAAGGACGTGGCATTCCGTGTGCTGCGGGATACCAAGGAAATGCTCCGAGCCACTCCCAAACCGGAACCGCTGGTGAAAACCAGCAAGGATGTGGACAAGATCTCCATCACATCTCATCAAGAGATTCTGCAGTATCCTCAAATGACGGATTGGAAGCGCTATCTGGACGAATTTGGCCAGGACCGCTTCATCTTTGGCTCGGCCTGTGCGCAGTCAGCAAATACTCTCGACGCCTGTCTGGGCACGGAAACCGCCATGATCGCCACTTTGACCGATCCCGGACTCTGCCGAGCCATCATGGAGAGAAAGTACGAGGCATTGAAGGAGCAGATTCTAGCGTTGAAGCTGATCGGTGTGGATGGCGCCTATACGGGAGACGCCTGCGCGTCCTGCAGTTTCTACTCGCCGGAGGTCTACCGCGATCTGTTCTTCGAGTACCACAAACGGTCCATTGACTTCGCCCATGAACAGGGTCTGAAGACGCTCCTGCACATCTGCGGCAGGATCAGCCCAATCCTGGAGGATATGGCCGCCACCGGCGCGGACGTGATCGAGTCTCTGGATGCGTTCTCCGCAGGTGGAGACATCGAATTGAAGGACGCCAAGCAGCGCGTGGGCCATCTGGTCTGCCTCAAGGGAAACCTCGATGCCGTGAGCGTGATCGGAAAACTCACCCCCGAGGAGATCTATCGGGAATGCACGCAAGCGATGCACGACACCGGCCCCAACGGATACATTCTGTCCACGGAACAGATCACCCGAGACACGCCCCGCGAAAACGTACTCGCCATGATCCAGGCAAGAGATGATTTTGGAGTTCGGGGCTAAGGGCATGTTAAATAATTACG
>JAGLDW010000911.1 GCA_023145395.1 Lentisphaeria bacterium
AAGCATCTAAGCGCCAAGCCCCCCCGAAGACGAGAATTCCCACTCTTCATTGAGTCTGAAGGCCCCCGGAAGACGACCGGGTCGATAGGCCGGAGGTGCAAGGGCGGCGACGCTCTCAGCCGACCGGTACTAATAGGCCGTGTGACTTGACCACCTTTTTCCCCGATTCCCAGCGACTGATCCCGACGGTGCGAGCCGGAGGGGGAGGGCGCGGCTCGGAGAAGAAGCGAAGCGCTGACAATGTGGCCGTCCGGAAACCCCGGACGGGCCGTGCCGACACCGGCGCAGCAGATCACGGCGAGAAGCCGCTTGATGACGATGTCTTCCGTGTGCGTTCCCTTTTGGCTGGTGGCCATGGCGAGGGCGAAACACCCGTTCCCATCCCGAACACGTCGGTGAAAAGCCTCTGCGGCGATGATACTGCATACTCGAATGCGGGAAAGTAGCACGCTGCCAGCCTTTTTCTCGAAAGCCCCGGACCGTCCCGAAAAGGACGGACCGGGGTTTTTTTCTTTCTATCGAGGTTGCTCTGCTGTACCTTGTGGTACGCGCAGGGCATATCGCGCGCGGACTGCGGCGCCATTTTCCATGGTGTGTGCGTTTACAAGAAAAGGAGCAAGGAAGGAACGATGAACAGAGATGCGATTTTTTCTCTTGGGTCCTGGGGTGCGAGAGTTCCGCTTCCTGCGGGCAAAGTCCCTCCGGATATTCTGGCGGACCTGCTACGTATCCCGCGCGGTGATTCACCGGATGTTCTGATCCCCCCCACTGTTGGGGAAGATGCCGCAGTTGTGCGGATTGGAGACGGCCTGGTGGCGATCGCTACAGATCCGATCACTTTTCCCACTTCTCGGCCAGGGCTGTTTTCTGTGTGTGTGAACGCGAACGACTTGGCTGTGACGGGCGCGCGGCCTGCGTTCTTCACGCTTACAATGCTGCTTCCAGTGGGAACGTGTGCCGAGGAAATCGCAGCAATGATCAAGGATGCTGTCTCCGCGGGTGACGCGTGCGGTGCGGTGTTGATTGGAGGCCATACGGAGATGACCGATGCCGTCACAAGGCCGGTGCTTTCAGTGACCATGTTTGGCGAGCTAGTGACAGAGGAGCCCTTGCGAACGGGGGGTGCGTGCGCCGGCGATGCACTGATTCAAGTGAATCCGTTGGCGATCGAGGGCACCGCTATTCTCGCGGAAATGCACCATGCTGACCTTCTTTCCGTGCTAGGCGAGGAAGGAACTGCGAAAGCCGTTTCGCTTGTGTACGATCCCGGATTGTCCGTGGTGGAGGCGGCTCTTTCGGTTGCTGACCTGCCTGGCGTGCATGCCATGCACGATCCCACAGAGGGTGGTCTGGCAACGGGGGCGAGGGAGATGGCCGAAGCCTCCGGTGTTGGACTGTCTGTGGTGCATTCGTCCCTCCTCATGCTTGATGTCACAGAATCTGTCTGCCGCGTTGCGGGCTGTGATCCCTTGGGATTGATCTCTTCTGGTTGCCTGTTGATATCGACGTCGCAGGAGGCGGTGGAAGAGGTGTTGCGCGTTGTGCAGGCTGGAGGGAGGCGTGAGGCAGCGGTCATTGGGCAGTTCACAACGGAGAGCGATCTTGTCCTCGTGGATCGGGCCGGCCAAGCTGGAGCACTGCCGGTTTTCGAGGTGGATCAGCTTGCGATGGAGCCCAGAAAGCAAGTGACGTGAACTGGAAAAAACGGGGACGACATGTATATTCTCAGCTTACAAGCGAGGTAAAACGACTATGGCTCCCCGTACACTGGCCTCCACATGGAGGCAATTTGAGCGTCTGTCCAAACTCTATTGCAAGACCAACCCACCCGATCCGAAGGCCATCAATGGGTTGCGCGAATTGGCGGAGAAGGCCAATCGTTCTCGCATAGGCGATGCACTGGCAACGATTTTTGTGCACCGCTATGGAGGCATGGAGGATGCCAGAGTGGAGTTTGACTGTGGGGAGGAGTCTGGGTTCTCGGATGTGCCGGCAAGCTACAACGCCGAGACAGATACGATCAGCGTAAATCCGGTGGGCATCATGAAGTTCATGATGTCGTGCACTGCGGCGCCAGAGACTCTCAAGACGGCGGGTGCTCGCGAAAGCCTCGAAGTGTACCGCATCCAGGCATTTCAGGCCGAACTATCGAAACTGCCCGGCCAGCTCCTTCTCTTTCTCCTTGTTCTCAGGGAAGTGGCCAGCGCCAGTGCCATTAGTGAAGTAGAGAAGAAGAGCGGTGGCATAGAGACGGTGGAAGACGGCGGCTACATGGAACTCTTGTGGGCCTTCAAGGAACTCGAACGAGTCTTCCATGAGATGAAGGGCATATTGATCCGTTCCGAGTATACCATTGCCTGGTATGAGTCAGACTGGTTTGTGGGCAAGAAGTAATTGCCTAGGTCGTTCATTCGTCCAGCCCGTGGCTACTCTCTCTCTCTCTCTCTCCTTCATGCCATCCCAAGCCCGGCAGTTCCAGTTCCCGCCATTCTTCGCGCGGTCGTCATTCCTCATGTGTAACTTTGCTCTCGTCACTTGGATCATCCCGTTCCTCCCCTGCCATCGGGATGCTGAAGGCGAAGGTAGTGCCTTCGCTGGGCGATGAACTCTCGATCCAGATCCTCCCTCCGTGCTGCTCGATGATTTTCTTGCAAGTGGCCAAGCCGATACCTGTCCCCTCGTATTCTTCGCGTGTGTGGAGTCTTTGAAAAAGCATGAATACGCGGTCTTGGACATCATCATCAATGCCGATGCCGTTGTCTCGCAGGCGGAAAATCCAGCTGTCTGCATCTCGCTCCGCCCAGATCGCCACTCGGGGAATGTCCTCCCGGCAGAACTTCAGCGCATTGCCGATGATATTCTGGAACACCTGGACAATCTGGGTTGGAGTTGCGCGTATCTTGGGCAGCGGCTT
>JAGLDW010000912.1 GCA_023145395.1 Lentisphaeria bacterium
CCGCTGGGTCGGTCGAGGCGAGAATAGTCCAGCACATGGTTGATGAGTTCGCGCATTCGCTCCGCGCCTTCGACAGCGTGTCGGATGTAGTCCGCAGCCTGGCTGTCAAGCTTGGCACTGTATCTGCGCGAGAGAAGTTGAAGATATCCGACGATGGCGCGGAGGGGTTCTTTGAGGTCATGCGACGCCACGTATGCGAACTGCTCGAGTTCGGCGTTGGAGTGCGCCAGTTCATCGCGGGCCGCTTGGAGGCGCCTTTCCGTGTTCTTCTGCTCCGTGATGTCGGTGAGAATAGCGACCGTGCCAAACGAGTCATCACCGTCGCCCAGGCGGACGGCATCGGCTCTGCAGAGTGTTGAGACGAGACGATCATCGGGAAGTTTCACATCGATCTCGGTGCTCCAAGTCTGTCTAGTCCGGAGGGCATGCTGCATTTCGGCTGCGACCGCTTCGTCCCCGAAAAGATCTGCAAACCCTCCCTGAGCTTCTTCTGTGGAACCGCTGGAATCTCCGAAGAGCGCTCGGAACGCAGCGTTCCGGAAGACGGTCTCATGCTCCTCGTCGGTGATAGTGATGGCGTCGCTAGAGCTTTCAACGGCTTTGCTGAGACGGATGAGATCCTGCTCCATCTCGACCCGCTCGCTGACGTCACGAATGAAAAAACAGAGATTGGCACTGTTGCCGAACCTGATTTCATGAGAGGCGATCTCTGCGGGGAAGTCATCCCCGCTCTTACGCAAGCAGGACGCCCGGATGAGAGTGAAAGACCCTTGGCGGACATTTTGGCGAATGGCCCGAAGGTGAGATTCGTCCGCCCCGTAGATCAACTGCGTCACTTTGAGACGCATAAACTCTTCATGTGTGTAGCCGAGCAATTGCCCCGCCCGAGAGTTGACCTCGATGATGCGCGCTTGCTCGTCAACGATCAGCAAACCGTCATAGATGCTTCGTTTGAGTTCGGCGTAGGCGCGGATCTCGTCACTAGCCCAGGATTCTGCGGATCTACCCCCACCTTGCACGGGCGCGGGCATCCGCCCTCTTGTTTCGAACGTTCTGCGGATTTCCGCAGGGACAATGACACGGACGGTGTCTCGGTGGATTTTGTGTCTCAGCGGCATGGCTGTTTTCGCGCTCCGAGTGCAGACCTCGCCGAATCACTTGATCTTCTTGGCCCGAGGACGGGTTTGTTTTGCGTCGATCATCCCCGGCTTTACGGGGAAGGTCTTTGTCTGCATCGGCTTTTTGCCGCCATCCGAGATCACGATGGCGTAGGGTTCCATGATGTAGCTGAGGCCCGTCGCAAGGCAGATATGGCGTACGAGATCGTATACGGAGATCTTCTTCAGGTTGGCGGTCAGAGTCTCCTTGCGGAAAGTTGAACCAGGACGATTGTTCAACCGAAACACGAAGTTCACCCCTCGGCCTGTGGCATCCTCCGCCTTGCTCTGGACACGTATCAGCTTGAAAGCCTCTGCGGGTGCGACCTCATCGAAAGAGATTTTGGGAATGATGATGGATTTCGCGTGTTTCTCCATCTCGTTTGCCTGGACTGCGCAGACAGTGAATAAGGAGAACGCAGAGAAGATCGCCAGTTTTTGAATTCGATGGCTCACCATGATGCATCTCCATTGACCATTTCTGGGTGTGACTATTCCCCCGTGTCTCTCCTCCAGTGGGAAAGACCATAGCAGGTGGAGTGAGAGGGATCAAATGACAGACATGCACTTGAAGCCGCCGGACAAAGGGCTATGTAGGAGGGAGCGGATGGAACTGGCTAGCCAGTTCCATCCGCTCAGCACAACGGGGTCTTGATGGCCGGCGAAGAGAAACGAAAGAAGATCATAGCGCCTGCGGAGGGGTTGTTATCGACTCGTTGTCTCCATGTGGCCGCATGGCGGTGGGTGCTCCAGCCTTAGAGTTTTGTCGGCTGAAGCTTCTGCGCTCTGTGGTGAATGTCCTCGCCCTTGGCCGTGGATGCCAACCGGCTGGTGCGTTTTTTTCTCCAATATTCCGATGAGTGACTTCTCGCGGAGGGTTTGCGATGACCGGTTCGATTGCCATCCAGCGCTTTCTGTGGGCCGGAGCCGGCGCGCTGCTTCTTGTGCCTCTTTTTTCTTGTCGTCTTACGCCGAAGAGCCATCGCATGACTGCGGATAGCGGCGCGTTTGCGCAGATCGAGGATGCGCAGAGGCGGGCTGTCGGCCGGGTGGAGCCAATCGGAGTGGAAACGCCTGCCGACACGTTGCGCCGCCGTCTTCTTCTTGACCAGCTCTTGCCACATGGAGGTATTGTTTCGCTGGGTGTTCGTGATCTTCCAGACAACGAATACTGGAACAAGGAACGCGATCTGCTGCCACCGCTGGCGTCATCTCCGCTACCTGGAATGAAGGGACAGTGGACCGTGTCTCTCGTCCAGGCGCTTCAGGTGGCCGCAGCCGGCAGCCGGGATTTTCAGAGGGCGAAAGACGATCTGTTCCGTGCGGCGCTGGACCTGGACCTTGAGGCGAACGCCTTCCGGACCACGTTTACGGGGATGTTCAAGCAGCTTCTTGACAGCAGCCACGGCGGTGGCGGGCGGGACACGGCCTCGCGGACCTCGGTTGAGGCCGGTGCCAAGCGTGTGTTCAAGAACGGAGTTCAACTCACGAGTGCCATCGCCCTTGATCTGGTGGAACTATTGACTCAGGAGAAGGGGGTCAGCACAGGGGTTCGAATGGACGCGAGCATCTCGATCCCCCTGCTCCGAGGTTCTGGGCGGCGGGTTGTGATGGAGCCTCTGACCCAGGCGCAACGGAACCTCTTGTACAGGGTCTATGAGTTTGAACGGTACAAGCGCACATTTGCCGTGGCAGTCGCCTCAGACTACTTCGCCGTGTTGCTGCAGAAGCGGAAAGTGGGCAACCAGGAGGAAAACTACAAGCGAGTGATCGCATCGACCCGGAGAGCCCGGCGCCTAGCGGATTCGGGGCGGTTGCCAGAGTTTCAATTTGATCAGTCCGTCCAAGATGAACTCAGCGCGCGCAACTCGTGGATTCGTGCCCGCCAGGCCTACGCCAGCAAGTTGGATGGATTCAAGTTGCTCATTGGTGTCTCTCCAGATGCCAATTTGGTTTTGGCAGAGGGGGACCTGGCTATATTGCAGAAGCGTGCACTGCAACTGACGGAGGGTGCGCGCATGGCGGACTACAGCGGAGAGATTCCACCCGCAGATGCTCCGGTGAAGCTGCGCGAGCCTTCGCGTGAGAAACTTGGCACGTATGAACTCGATTCGCGCAGGGCGATCGAGACGGCTTTGGGAAAGCGAATGGATCTACGCGTGCGAGAGGCTCGGGTGGAGGATGCCCAACGGGGTGTGTACATGGCGGTCGATGGGCTGCGTGCTGAAATTACGCTGCTCGGCAAGGCAGGTATGGGAGGGCGTCGTTCCGTGGGTCAAAGCGGTTCCGAAAATGCGAAG
>JAGLDW010000913.1 GCA_023145395.1 Lentisphaeria bacterium
GAACGCAATGCATATCGGGCCGCTATTCTGGCGCTCGAGGAGTCCGTGCGCGTATTTCAAAAGGAGGAAGATCAGGTTAAACTTGACGTGCGTCGGCGATTGAGGGACTTGGAGGAGGCGCGCGAAAGTGTGTTGATTCAGACGCAGGCCGTGACACTGGCGGAAAGTCGCGTGCGCAGCACGGACTTGTTCCTGCAGGCGGGTCGTGCTGCGATCCGCGATGTTTTGGATGCCCAAGAGTCTCTTCTTTCCGCACAGAACTCCCTCAGTTCCGCCTTGGTCGGATACCGCGTGGCCGAGTTGGAGATTCAACGAGACATGGGTGTCCTCGAAGTCTCTGTGGGGGGAGCCTGGCAAGAGTACGACCCAGCGAAGGAAATGGGACAATGATGGCACGGCGAACCAGAACTGGACTCGGCAAGTTTCTTCTGATTGCAGTAATGCTCTGCATGGTGGCCGGGGGCGTGTGGGCCTATCGTTCGCGCGCTGCCGCTTCTGGGGATGGGGTGGTGGCCGAAGCGGTATTTCCAGTCGCGGAGGGCCCCCTGCTGATCAGTGTCACCGAGGCGGGAACGGTCAAACCTCGTGAGCAAGTCATCATCAAGAGCAGTGTTGAGGGGCGGGTCACCATTCTGAGTCTGGTGCCCGAGGGAAAGCGGGTGAAAAAGGGCGATGTTCTTGTGGAGCTTGACACCAGCAACCTTGTTGATAAAAAGGTCGATCAGGAGATCAAGGTGCAGAACGCGGTTGCAAGCCACGTCCAGAGCCGGGAGAATCTCGAAGTCGTGAAGAATCAGGCGAAGGCCGATTTCGACAAGGCGGAGCTCGAACTGCGCTTCGCCAAAGAGGATTTGATCAAGTACAAGCAGGGGGAGTACCCCAACCAACTCATGGATCTCAACGGCAGGATCAAACTTGCGGAGGAGGAGGCTCAAAGGACCAAGGACAAGCTGGAGTGGTCCATGCAGCTGAACAAGGAGAAATACTTGTCGGACACCGAGCTGAAGGCAGACGAACTGGCGAAGAGCAAGGCCGAGCTTGATCTGAAGCTGGCGCGCAGCAATCTGGCATTGTTCGAGAACTACACGCACAATCGGAAGATCGACGAGTTGAGCAGCAACTCGACACAGGCCGAGATGGCGCTGGAGCGAGTTCGTCGCAAGGCCAGTGCAGATGTCGTGCAGGCGGAAGCTCAACTCCGAGCGCGAGAATCGGAAATGAACCGCCAGCAGGCCAAGCTTCAGAAGATCTCGGAACAGATTGTGAAGGCGACGATCCGCGCGCCCACGGATGGCGTGGTGGTCTACGCCACCAGCACGCAATTCAGCTGGCGGGGGAATGTCGAGCCTCTCGAGGAGGGCCAGGAGGTGCGCGAGCGGCAGGAGCTTATCCACCTGCCAACCGCCAAGACGTTCATGGCCGAGGTGAAGATTCACGAATCGAGTCTCAAGAGAATCTACCCGGGGTTGCCTGTCCGCCTGACTGTGGATGCTTTGCCCGGGCGCATG
Organism: Lentisphaeria bacterium; assembly: GCA_023145395.1. Lineage (GTDB taxonomy): Bacteria > Verrucomicrobiota > Lentisphaeria > Oligosphaerales > Lenti-02 > JAGLDW01. The sequence goes on from JAGLDW010000913.1 coordinate 1,509, forward strand.
TTCAGCGGACAGGTGGCGAAGATCGCTCCCCTGCCGGATCCTCAGAGCGTGTTCATGAATCCAGACCTCAAGATCTACAAGACGGTGGTCCATATCGACGGGGGCGGCGATGCGCTCAAGACGGGAATGACCTGCAAGGCTGAGATCCTGGTCGGGAACTACGAGAATGCCATGTATGTCCCCGTGCAGTGTGTGATCCTCGTCAAGGGAAAGCCCACCGTGTTTGTCCGCAACGGGGAGGGCTTCGAACCGCGCGAGGTGGAGACGGAATTGGATAACAACCGCATGATCTGTATCAAGAGCGGGGTGAAACCTGGTGATGAGGTCATGCTTACTCCCCCTCTCTCGGCTGCTTCCCCCGCTGACCCGACGGATATCGGGGACGTGAAGATTCCGGCACGTTCGAAGGAGGATGTCCACGCTGCGCCTTCTCGTCGAAAAGGGGGTACTGCGGGTGAGAAGGGTGGAGGTCGTCCCAGTGCCGAGGACATGAAAAAGATGCGGGAGCGGTTGGAGAAGATGACTCCCGAGGAGCAGGAGGCATTCAAGAAGAAGATGCGTGCACGCTATAGCGGTCAGCAGGCGGGGCGGGGGGGGGAAGGGCAACGTGGGGCGCGGGGTGCCGGCGGGGGCTCCAAGTGATGGATGCTCGCACGAACAGCATGGCGGTCCGGATCCGGGATGTCCGCAAGATCTACCGTATGGGCACGCAGGAGGTCCATGCGCTGGACGGTGTGACGGCGGACTTCAAAAGTGGTAGTTTCTGGGCCGTCATGGGGGCGAGCGGATCGGGAAAGAGCACTCTGCTCAACCTGCTTGGGTGTCTGGACCGTCCCACCGACGGACAGTACACACTGGGGGGGCGGGATGTGAGTACGCTTGATGACGACCAGCTCAGTGACATTCGACTAAGCTATCTGGGCTTTATCTTCCAGAGCTTCAACCTGATCCCCCAGCTCACCGTCGAGGAGAACATTGCGTTGCCGCTCTACTACCTCGGATGGGATCCGGGTAGGAGTGCCGAGCGCGCTCGGGAACTGGCGGAGCGAGTGGGTTTGGCGGATCGGCTCGATCATCGGCCCCAGGAGCTTTCAGGTGGCCAGCAACAGCGCGTGGCGATCGCCAGAGCCCTGGCCAACGATCCTGTGCTTCTACTTGCCGACGAGCCAACGGGAAACCTGGATTCGACGACTGGCGCGGAGATCATGGACTTGCTCAAGGAGCTGAACCAGCAGGGGAAGACCATCATCATGGTCACTCACGAGTCCGAGATCGCCGCCAATGCCACCCATCGCCTGCACATGCGGGACGGATTGATCGATCGCGTGGAGACGGACCAGTAGCTTGCGCGTGCACTACAAAAACAGGCGTCTCACAGATTTGTGAGACGCTTGTTTGAGTACAAGAGGACTACTTTTTAAATCAATCATAGTCGTTGTAGTGACCAAAGATCGTGCGATTCCAACCTGCGACAATTTGCAGTGATTTCATGTAGGCGACATGCCCGTCCGTGAAACCGAGATTACTGCCACCAGTATGGGGAGCGTTCGACGGGATGCGATAGGCGGGGGTGTTGTTGGCACGGCAAATCCGTGCATAGGCGATGCGGTACTTATTCTGGGCGTCCTCGACATGGGCGGAATCAGCGACCGCGATGGCTTGAGAGGGGTACTTCACCTTGCCCATGGCATAGCTAGTGTTCGAGGGGGAGCTGGATGTGCCGGGAAGCGCATATCCCCCGAGTCCAGCATATCCATAGTTGATCTGGTAGCCACTCCATTCGGATGGCAATGTCCATCCGCCACCTGATTTTGGCTGTGCCGGACAAGCAAACACTTCTTTGCTACCTCCGACATAGGGAAGGACATTCACCACCCAGCGGTACTTCTGATACTGTGCCTGGTTGACAGTGCCGCCGTTCCACCCCATCCATTTAGGATATCTTTCCCCATTGTCATCCGCATACATGATCACACCAAGCGTGAGTTGTTTGAGGTTGCCCTGGCAACTCGACTGCTTGGCCTTGGACCGGGCTTGCTGTAGCGCAGGTAGAAGCATGGCCGCCAAAATGGCAATGATCGCGATCACCACCAGCAGTTCGATTAATGTGAATGCCACTACTTTTTTGACCATGTGTACACCTTCCACCTTTCCGTTGCTCGCTAAACCCAAAAATCAAATAACGAAAGAACTTTACACACTATTTGGAATTATATGCAAAAAAGTGCTTTTGTCAACCCCTTTTTCACAGAGAAGCACCCTGGCCAGTTTCGTGAATACGGAGAAGCAGTATTTCCATGACGGCCACTATCAGAGTTCACGGATGTGTCTATGCCTCCAGAAGACTGGCCTCCTTAATTGAAATGCGCCGTCCGGAGAGCAAGATTCGTCTTTACATTGCCATTCCCCGCTGAGAACCGCACCGGCCCCAGGGAACAAGAAAAATGACCACAAGAACACGAGTGATGGTTTGGCTGTGTGTTGGTGCGACGGCGCTGTTCTGGTGTCCTGGCGCACTGTCCCAGGAAATGCCGGCGTCGTCGGCGCGGGTGCCTGTCGATGACCTCGAAAGCTTCAAAGCATACGAGAAGTGGGCTGTTTCAGGCGGGCCGGAAGCGTCGGTGATGCAGTCCACAAACGTGCATCGTTCCGGTGGGCACTCGGTCAGGCTCCGGGTGAAAGTGGACTTTCAGACGGCTGGCAACCCGAAGTATCCCAAGGGCTGGCTGTTCCTCAATCGGAACTTCGAGTCGCCGCAGGACTGGTCGGAGTACAAAGGGCTGGAGTTCTTTCTGTTCGTCCCGGCCGACCACCCGATGCGGGGCAAGCTGCTTCAGTATGGCATCGCGACGGAGGGGATCGGTGCGGCCTTCCGGTGGAAGACGTTGTCGGCGGCAGCTGTGCGCCCTGGCGCCTGGACACGAATTGTCGTGCCCCTTGCAGGGCTCAATGTGCGGGGTGACCTTGGACGCGTCATGCAGATTCGGTTTCATGTGGCGGAAAACTGGTATCTCGAGGGGGATGAATTGAACTTTTACTTCGATGATTTCACACTACTGAAGGAGCTGACGCGCGAAGACGGCAGCGAGTGGATTCGTCCAGCTGGGAAAGCGCTGAACACACCAGCCTCCTATCTCAAGCAAGGGACTCCCGCAGTCTATCCCGTTCTCCCCCTTGAGTTCATCTATCCCGACACCGACTTGTCCGGCCGCAAGCCCGTCGAGGCGTTTGATCTCCGAGCCGCGCAGGGGGAGATGAAAGCGCTCACATTTGCGGTGTTGGCTGGGGCGACGGGCATCGGGGACCTATCGGTGAGCATGGCCGACCTGAGGGGACCGGACGGTGCCAGTATCCCCCGTGGCGCGTTCGACGTGCGCGTGGTCAAAGTGTGGGAGCAGGCGGCTTTGCACTGGGAGGTGCTGAGCCCGGAAGACAAGATCCTGGTGCCCGAGCTACTGCTCAAGGACGACCGCATCGAGTTCGATGAAAGCCGGGGGGGCGATCAGCAATATCACGCGCCAAGCGTCCTGAATATCCCGTTTGGCACAGATGTGCCCGCTCATACGGTCAAGCAAATCTGGCTCAACATCGACGTGCCGCCCGATGCTCCTTCCGGCAGCTATGCAGGAACCATGACACTTGGCGCGCGGGCCGGACTTGGCTCCCTGCGCATCCCGGTGAAGCTGCGCGTTCTCCCCTTCTGTCTTCCGGCGCCCAAACCCACATACGGCATCTATTATCGCTGGCGCCCGGCGCCAACGGGGAGGTTCTCCATCCCCGACAAGCGTTTCATGGCGGACCTGAGGGAATTGAAGAAGGCTGGCTTTGATGCACTGACCTGCTACGATCCCGAACATCTGGAACACGTCCTCGCCGCAATGAAGCAGACGGGAATGACCGGCCCCATCGTGGTGATGAATGTCCGTGAGGAAAAGACCGCGCGCATGGCGTTGGAGGCATGTCAGTCTCACGGTATTGAATGTTTTTTCTATGGCGTGGATGAGCCAAATGACGAAAAACGAACCGAGCGGCACAAGAAGCTCTCCACACTCTTGCACGGTGTCGGAGGCAAGGCGATGACGGCGATTGTGCCGGATACCGCCAAGAAGCTCTTGCAGTTGGGGGAGGGGCTTGACTGGGCGAATCACGCTGTGCCAAACGCCGCCGCGTTCATCCGGGACTTGCGTCGGGGCAAGGAGGCCAAGACCGCGCCATTCGAGACCTACTACTGGCAAGTGTACGAGGAGAATCCGACGCGGAACCGCATGTTCTGCGGGTTCTATCTGTGGTGGAGCGGCCTGGAGGGTGCATTCCCGTACGAATACCAAGCACCGATTGGGCTTCCCTACACGCATGACACTCGCTCCAGTATGAAACGTGTCAAGAAAGGCGGGAAAACCCGGACATTCCGTGCCTGGTGTGTGACGTATCCCGGCAGCGAAGGTCCAGTCTCGACTCTTCAGTGGGAGGGTTGCCGCATAGGAGTGAACGACGTTCGCTACCTGACATTGCTGGAGAGCTTGATCGGGAAGTTGGAGCGCCGCGGTCGCAAGGCCGAAGCCGAGGGCCTGCGGACACGCATGGACAAGATCGTCGCTGCCTGCGCACGTCTGCCTGCTGATCCATCAGTCTATACGAATCCGTATGTTGAGCCTGTGAAGCTCGAAGCCGCGCGCCAGCAGATCACAGATCTGATCCTGGACGCGAAGCGCGCCCTGTGAAAAGGGAAGGCTTCTGCAAACCCCACGAGAGCCACCGCTTTCGACGGACGG
>JAGLDW010000914.1 GCA_023145395.1 Lentisphaeria bacterium
ACTTGCCGCCGGGAAGAACTACCGCTACTACTTCACCGCCAGGGACAGCGATGGGAAAGAGGCGCCGCAGAGCATCGTTCGAAAAAGCCCGACTGTGGATGCGCGTGCGGACATCGCACCACCTGCGTTGACCGCGATCTCAATGGGAGAGGCGACAGCACGCACGGTCGTCATCCGTTGGCAGACGGACGAGCCAGCGACCTCGATGGTGGAGTTCGGAACCCAGGCTGAGTACGGCGCAAGAGAACCCGTTGACGGGCTCGAAATACAGCATGCGGTCACGCTTGGGGGACTTCAACCGGCGACCACCTACCACTATCGGATTGTCAGCGCGGACGAATCCGGCAATAAAGCTAGCAGCGGCGATTATACCTTCACCACCAAAGGCGAATAGTTTAGGGGTCCGCACGGAAATGACTTGTCATTTTGGCGAGAGCACCGGATGGTCAAACGCAAGACACGAGGAGGGCGCAGACCAGGCGGTCAAGCTTTCTGTCAGCTCATAGAGGCTGACCTTGACTTTATCAGCCATTGGCGCACAGTACTGATATGATATTTACAGAGACTCCAGTGTTTACCAGGCAGATCACAAAGCTCTTGCCCGACGACGAATATCGTGAACTGCAACAGAAGCTGATCTTCAATCCAAATTCTTCGTAAGCTCGTGCAGGAGGAAATGCCATGAAGAAAGAACTATTTGAGGAACTTCTCGAAAGTGTGGAGCAGGCTGGCCGTATTCGGAAGGGCCTTCTCAAGCCATCCCGCGTTTTTAAGTATCGTCCTGTCGAGGTGAAGCGAATCCGCGCCAAGCTCCATGTCTCCCAGAGCCAGTTTGCGATGATGATTGGGGTGAGCACATCGACACTCCAAAACTGGGAGCAGGGACGCCGGGAACCGGAGGGTCCTGCGAAGGCTCTACTCAGAATCGTCGATAAGAATCCCAAGGCGGTTCTGGAAGCTCTCCAAGGCTGACTTTGAGGATGGCGCAGACATGAACGACACAGCTGTGATTCAAGGCCGATTGCAGGGAATGGAGCTTGCGCGTCTCGGTCCGGAGCGTCCTGCGGGGCTATGCATCGTCTCGCTGCCACTTCCGCGCCAAGTGTCTGCCAAGCTTGGCGTCGCGGGTGCTCCGGGGTGTGCGTTTCCCCTTGGCCAGTGGCACGATTCGGCTACTGTCTCGCCCCGGCGTGTGCTGCTTGCCGCGGACAATGCGGGGTTGTCACCCGCCACTCTAGAGATCACGTGCGATCCCGAACTTGGCGCCGATGCATTGCCCGATGCCACCATGCGCTTGTTCGAAACGGCGCCGGACGCGCTCTTTTTCTGGGAACGGCATAGTATGACTATTGAGTGGGGAGGACACAGCGTCGAACTGGCTCTGGGCCTGCGCTACCAGGGGCAACTGCGCTGGTGGGAAGCCTGCAACTTGGTGGAGCGGGAGCAGACGCCATTCTGCCGTGTGGTGGAGATGGGCGGCGCCATTCCCGTGCGCATGTGCGATCTGGCCTACCTGCAGTCGCGCAAGGGCTATTACGACAACGAGTTTCTGCACATACACAACTGGCTCAATGGCCAGGTCACCGTGAAGCTCTATGCCAATGGTGTCTGCGATGTCGTGGCCCGGCACACGAACAGCAGATTCTTCGACGACGGCGGCGATCTGGACGACACGGTGCCTGTCATCGGCATTCGTGTGGACGGACAGGCGCCGGCGCCGGGTGGAGGGGCATGGGATGGCACGGTCACGGAGCTGACACATGGACCGGTGGCATTCGACTTCGCGGAAATGGCTCGTCTGGCCACGCCGGAGCAACCTGGGGAGCAGTGCGTCGAACAAGACTTTCTGGTGATTCAGCCCTATCAGGGCATGGAGCTTTTCGGTGGAGCGGCAGCCCGGGAACTCAGAGAGGACTCCTATATTCTGCGCGGGGACGAACAACGGGTGCTGCGTGGGATGTCGAGATCGCTGCGCTTCGGTTTCAGTCTCAACCAAGACCGTGCACCGACCATTGCACGGTATCTCCCACCAGCCTGGTGGTATGGGGTCTGCGAGGAGCTTGTTCCCGCGCCTGTGTTGCCCGTTCGAACCGAGTTGCAGGCTGTCTGCGACTCGGCTCGGGAATGGAGCAGAAAGACTATCCGGCGCAGGGGATTCGAGGACGGTGCCATGCCGCGAGGCGCGTCGCCCGAGAAGCCGCCGCCCCACGAGCCCGGCTGGGAGGGCGAGGCACCCTACGCGCAGTTTCTTTCCGCATGGGTCACCCAAGACGCGGACGAGTACGACGACGCGCTGCGGGCGGCTGTCTATTTCACCGATGTCTGCATCGACCACGCGGCCAAACAGGTTCGCATGCACGGCTGGCCGCCAGACGCATTTTCGCTGCCCATGGCCCGCATTCATGCGTGTCTGGCAGCCTACCTCGAAACGGGGGAGCCATTTCTGCGTCAGGCTGCGGAGTCCGTGATCCAAACCGCCTATTCCACCCACAAGAACTCCTGGCCCCGCATGGCCGTCGGGCGCGACGCCTGCTTCATCCGCGGCGCAGTCATGCTCTATCGCTTCCTGGGCAATCCGCATTATCGCGACATCGCGCGGGACAGTCTGGCCGATGTCGTCGCCTCGCAGAATCCGGACGGGAGCTTTGGCGACCAGGGAGGCGGAGCGGGCATCCACGCCTGGGCCGCCTACATCACCAAGCCATGGATGGGCTGCATGGCAGTCGGAGGAGCGATTGACTGGCTCGAACTCTTTCCGGGCGACAACGCCATAGCCGATATGGTGAAACGCTTTGCGGACTGGCTCATGCGCGAACGCTTCGACCACGATGGTGTCATGGGCTGGAGCTATCAGCACAACTACAGAGGCGACCGTGACTTTTTCAACACCGCGGGTGAGATCATCCAGCTTCCCGGCGCCGCCCTGTGGCATCGGGACTACTTGGCCCGGGTGCTGACATTCTGCGCGCTGCGCTTCGACGACGCATCCTACTACAATGCCTGGCATGAGAGTTTCGTCGGGGTGGGGAGCACTGTGCGTGACGATCATGCGCATGCCCAGAGTCTTCAGTTCGTCCCCTGGGTCGAGGCACGTCTCTGGAACGCCGTGCTGTCGGAGACTGGAGTGCGGGCCGAGCCAGTCTGGTTTGGTGCACGCACCCCGCGTCGAGCCACTCTGCATACTCCCGATGGCATGATCTCCTGCACCTGGAACGAACAGGGATCATCGTGCACGGCAGAGGACGGGAACGTGCAGATCTCAGCCTTAGGGTCCGCGCGGAAATAACT
>JAGLDW010000915.1 GCA_023145395.1 Lentisphaeria bacterium
GCCTGCGCTTTCCTGCGTCGGCGCCTGCGCCGATGCTCACCCACGCACTCACGCACCCACCCACATACGTCCTTTCAGTCGTTCGCATTCAGAGGCACGCCCTCGACAGTGAGGTGTTGACCCGGTGCACGACGGAAGCTGACGTAGAACTCCCAGTAGTTCCGCGTCTGGCACGTCTTGGCCAAGACCACGTGGCGTCCCTTCGTCAGATGCACTTTGGTCACTCTGCGATTCATGGTTGCGGGCAGCGAGGAACCAGCCGTGGTGGCCACTTTCCCGTCAATCTCGATGCGGACCATGTCGTCGCCCATCACCGACAAGATCACATCCCCGTCCGCGTCCGTCTCGATGATCGTCTGTGCATAGGCCACGGCCCAGTCAACCTGGCGACCATAGAGACGCTGAAGATCGACAAAGGCAAACGGCGAATACGTCTCCCCGAGTGGAAACACGCGCCAGGCCACGTCACCCAGCTTGCCCTTGTAGGTCGCGGCCAAATCGACTCCCTGCTCCGGTGGGTTGACCCGGTCAAGCCCGGCGTTTCCAGGATTGTCAAAGGGGCCGATGATTCGCCACTCGAGGGGCCGGATCAAAGCAGCCCGTTCGCGTCGCAGAACTCCGTCGCTCCGCACGTGAAAACGGATCTGGTGTTCGGCAATGGCGAGCGCTTGTCCAGCCGTCACGACAAAGGTCAGTCTGGACAGGGAGTTTGGCGCTGCTTTGAAGGACTGCCGGCGGTCGGGTTTGATCTTCAGTTCCGTGTTGCCCTTGAACAGGACGCTGCCTTTCATGACCCGCCTGCTGTTGTTGCGCAACCACAGGTTGAGTTCGACCTCCTGATCAGGCAGAATGCAGCTGACGGGAATAAAGTCCGGCAACTCCCCCGAGGCACGCACCCGATGTCCAACATCATAACGACGCGACGGTTTGGGAGCCATGCCCGGACAGACGCCCGACACCGAACTTTCCAGGATGTCATAGGCATTCACCAGCCCCGTCACGCCGGGGATCATGGTTGCCTTCATGTGCCCCTTGGGCGGCTGAATTGGCTCGCTAGTCAGCAGGATCTGATCGATACCGACCCCATCCTCGCGGTTCTGCAGGAAAAGTGTCTGCACGCCCTTTTCGAGGCGGAACACAGGCGAGCACACCCAATGCCATTTCTTGAAAACCGTATCGGTAATGGTCAGTCTGGCTCCATTCGGCGGCACGAGCAAGGTGGAATTGCTGCAGCCATCCAGCCAGCGCGTGCGCAGCCAGGCCCGATAGCGCGCTGTCTTCGGGATGTCAATGGCAAAATGAGCAGTGCCATTCTGTCCGGGACGAGCTTGTCCACCGCCGGATCCCTGCCGGATGACCAGTGCGCGGCCGCCACTGCACTCGGCATCCTCCCTGATCTCGAAGACCGGCTCGACCCGGTTGGCCATCTCGGCTTCGAAGCAAAACGTATCGGCATGCACACTGCCCGTGAGCGCCAAGCCAGCGCCCAGCGCCAAACACAACATGCCAAGTCGTGCGGAAACATCTGCATGAAGCTGAGATCTCAATGTTCTGTTCCTCACTTTTTCCTGCGGCTACGGGTGAAGAAGCCCTTGATTGCCGCCAGACGTCCCTCGGGTCGCCACACCATCTTCTTCAAGTTCAGTCGCCAGACGCGTTTCTTCACTGAAACAGCAAGCGTGGCGACGAGAGATCGTCCGCGGCACTCCAGCGCTTCCACACTGGTCTCCACCGGATTATCCCCGACCACGTACTGCAGCCAGCGTCCTGATTGTCGATCATATCGGAAAAGGCCGTGATTCGTGCCAACCCATACCGCGTTCTCGGTCGGGGCGATGCACCGCGCGCGCAAGCTATCGACATCAAGCTCCTCGACCAGCTCGGGGGACCAGGAGACCGTCCATTCCGCCGAATCGTCCAGCGCGACAAAGTGCTTTTCCGTGCCGATCCACCGACGCCCGTCCGCATACGGATCCGTCACCACCCATGTGACCCCTGAGAGTGTTGTCACCAAACGTCGGAGAGCCAGCTCGTTGAGAACACGCCGCGGCTTCTGCAGCCTAGGCAGAGAATGCTGGTAGGCAAGCCATCTTTCGGCACTGGCGCACACCGCCTCCATCGCAGCGTTCCCATTGGCCCAGCCTTTGTCTTCTGCGATGCTCCCGACAACCTCCAGGAACCAGGGGGCCGGCGGCGCCATTTCAAGAGCCCAGAGGAGGCTGCTTGTTGGCGACGCCTCGCCTCCCACCCAACGCACAGCGATGGCGATGTCCGCCCGGGAACCGGCATCATCGCCCTGCTCCGCCTTGGTCAGAGCGCGCAAAGCATAGCCACTGGCACCATCGCGTCGCGAAACCGTGTCCATCACCCCACCGCGCAACTCCGTGCGCAGTTTGGCCGCGCGAATGTAGTGAGGAGCAGCCGAACTCCAACGCCGAGCCAGTGCCTCCTGCTTGCCCATACTGCGATGCACGGACGCGGCGCTGTGGCTCACAGGCTGTAGATCGATGATGCGCTGCCACTCCTGGACGCGGGCATCCAGATAGCCCGCCGAGCCGAGCCAGGCCGCAGCCCGCGCATGTTCGGACACATCGTTGTTCAGCGGCGAACCAATGCGCTGCTCCCAAGCTGCGGCCAAAGCATCCTGGCCAGCATCCTTGGCCAGGGCACGGATCGCGCATCCCAGTCGCGCCGACGCACGTCGATCTTTGGCGTGCGCAAGCAATGCCTGCAAACCCTCTTCGGGACGCCCAAGCCTGCCACACAGAGACGCCATCCGGAGAATATCGGTTTCTCCGCTGTCATCCAGCACGAGAATGCGCCGGGCGCAGTGAAGCGCCTCGTCCAGTTCCTCCAGCCCCTCGTGGGTTTGGCACAGAAAACGCAGCCGTTCCAAGGCCACCTTCTGTTGTTTGCGGACATCGTCCTTGAGCCGGGCGATCCTCAGATCGGCATCCAACTGACCAGCGGCCGACGGACCGACCGTGGCACCCAGGAGCACGCAGCACAGAAAGAGGAAAGACACCCTCACTGCTTGGCCTCCTGCTTCTTCGGCAGTCCGGCCAGAATCTTGTTCAGCTGTGCTTTGAGCTTGGGAGACAACGTCACCGCCAGCGCCTTTTCGTAGGCGGAGCGGGCATCACTGGTCTTCTTTTCCGCAACCAGCGCGTCGCCGAGCACCTTATGGCTTTCAGCCAGTTTTTCGACGGAGGCGGTCGTCTCATCTCTCATTTTCTGCAGCCAGGTGCCGTGGTCGCCGATGACGACATACAGGCGGCTGAGCTTGCCATCCACCGAGCGCTTGCTCTTGGTCTTGAGACGCGCCGCTTCGTAGACTGCGATGGCCTCTTCGTTGCGAGCGAGCATCTCGAGCGTGTGCGCCTTGCCGTAGAGCAGATGGTAGTCGTCCTTGTACTGCTTCAGGCCACGGTTGAAGACCACCAGCGCCTGTTCGTAGAGCTGTTCCGATTTGTAGGTGTTTCCCACACTGCGAAACGTGCCGACGGGAGTCTTGTCACCCATCAGCAACGAGTTCCACAGCTTGTAGGCTTCGTCCTTCTTCTTGAGCCGGTAGAGCGCACTGCCCAGACCAACTGTGTAGGTCGGATTCTTGGGCTTCAGTTTGAGCATGTCGCGATACACATCAATCCGTTTCTCAGCCTGACCGGCCCGATGGTAGAGCGAGAGCAGTCTGGCTGGGTGAGCAATGTTTTTGGGGTCCAGCTCTCTGACCTCCAGCATCGCCTTGATGGCGCCCGGCAAGTCCCCGGCTTTCTCAGCCGCCACTGAGAGATGGACCACAGCGCCAATGGCCTTCTTGTGTTCCGCCGCCACAGCCGCCCTAGCCTTCTTCTCGGCAGCTTTTCTGGCCTTTTCCGCCGCTTTCTTGGCAGCGTCCGCAGCTTTCTTGGCCTTTTCCGCAGCCTTCTTGGCGGCGGCGGCAGACATTGCCTTTGGCTTGGCGGGCGCGGGCTTCTTCACAGCGGGCTTGGCTGGGGCAACAGTTTGTCCTCGACCCACCGCAACCGAAAACGCGAGAATAAGACCAGTGAGAGAAGCATAAATGAGATGGTGTCGTATCATCGGATTCTATTCCACTCCATGATTTGTGTAGAGCTTTCAGAACATTTTGTCATCATCCCGAGCGACCAACAAAGATGGGCGGCACTCCACGCAGTGTCAAGGCGGTTGTCTTTCGCCTCACCGGATTTACCCATATGGAGCGACAAATTTGATGTTTTTGGATGTCTTTCGCCCCCACTGGGGTTTACCCCGGTCAATGCTCTAGTTTGACTTTAGAGTCTCTTGCAGAACCCCACGCGTGCCGCGCGGCCACGTGGGTTCTGCAAGAGCCTCTTTATAGAGTATATTTCCCTGCTTTGCATGCTGCGGAACTGTGTGTGACAATCAAGAGGATCTTCCTCGAAGTCCGACAGGAGAGGAATTCCGATGGAGAGACCGAAGTCGTTTCCGTGGGAGCACGACGCCTACAGCAATAACTACGAGGACTGTGGTCTGACCGGATACACGGGGTTGGACTACCACACGGTGGCGCAGCTCTCGGTGATGCCGGCTTGGCGGGCGCAAGTCGTT
>JAGLDW010000916.1 GCA_023145395.1 Lentisphaeria bacterium
AAGCGCGGGTTCTACAAGGCCGGGTTGGTCGTGATGCCGGATGGCACGCTGATCGCTTCGCCGGTCGATATGCTTGAAGCGAAGATCAAGGTTCCGTACCCGGCCGGGGTCTGGGGGGAAGAGTCTTGGCCGGTCCGTTTGCACAGATCCATGGACGGCGGCAAAACCTGGCAGCCCATGGAACACACGCCATTAATGGGCAAGGAAGGATCCCTGACCTGCCTTGATGACGGGGCCGTGTTGTTCACCAGCGAATGCCTGGACGGCATCGGCTACTCGGATGACGGCGGCAGGACATGGGACATAATCGACTTCAAGACGCCGCGGGAGGATGAATACCAGGTCGTCGGTCCCGTCAGAGCACCCATCACCCATCCGGACGGCACGATCTCGTTCATGCGCTGCGTCGGCACGATGGAAGGGATGGCGCCGGATGGGCATGCCTCGCCCAAGTGCCGGGCGTGGCTGATCCACTCAACCGACGGCGGGCGAACGTGGACTGACCGCACCGAGATCGAGACGTGGGACGATACCTTTCCGCTCTTCATCGAGGCGGATTTCGAACGCCTGCCTGACGGGCGGATCCTGGCCGCAAGCCGCTTCGAGTGGCTGCATCCGCTCGCGGGCAAGCCCCTACCCTACCCGCCGGGCAAAATGCCCAACGATCACGCGGCTGGGCACATGGTGCTGCTCGAGAGCACGGATGAAGGCCGGACTTGGACCAAACCGCGCCAGTTCCTGCAATACAGTGAGGTGCAGGGGCAACTGACGCTGTTGAACGACGGGCGCCTGCTCTGCACGTACACGAACTACCACCTGCCATTCGGCGTTGCCGCCGTGCTGAGCTATGACTACGGCAGGACCTGGGATTTCGAGCACCCGCTCCAACTGGCTCTCTCCAATGGCCACGCCGCCGGCTGGGCGACCACAAGACAACTCTCCGACGGCACACTGGTGACCATCTACGCCTTGGAACCATACGACATCGAGCCCAGGAAAACCGGCCGGAACGTCTGCCATACCGTCCGCTGGAACTTGCCTCGCTGAGCATGGCTTGCTGGAGCCCTTCCGGTCGCATACGAGTTTGTTAGAGATCAGACAGGCACCCGGCATGAACCACCCGCTACGCTGGAGACACGGAGACACGGAGAAGAGAGGAAGAGGAGATTGCCGAATCTGAATCCGGTCTTTGACCGGCTCCAGCTCCGGCACTGTTTTCTTCTTTTCGAGATTGCGGAGCGATTGGCTTGTTGCTCCCGTGTTCTTCTTCCTCTGTGCCTCCGTGTCTCCAGCGCAGCGGGTGGTTAAGGATCTTGGGACGAAATCTGCTCTGGTAAGAATGCGTGTCCACTACCCCCTGGCCGAAACAGTGGTACAGTTCACTTTGGGAAGAGATGAATGATCTCCCGTGGTCGGAGTGCCTGTAGTATCCAATGTAATAAGCGAGGCGAATAATGACCGACCGATGCAATTGTGAATGGCGCGCGTTGATGCTGATTCTCGTCACGGTGCTTCTCAACCTTCCATCGTCCGGACTAGCTGCTGCGGAGCCAATCGTGCGGAATGACGGCTTCACGGTCCAGTCGGCGGAGACCGGAACGCCGGCGCAGTGGAGCGTGCCAGCCAAGAGCCCCTGGCGCCGCACCGACGCGGACGGCCACAGCGGCAATGACTCCCTCAAGTACAGTTCCCGCGCCATCGGGGGCATTCAATCGGTCACGCAGTTGATCTCGCTGCCCGCGGACACCAATCTGGTCCTAGTCGGCGCCATGAAAACCCTTGGGGCTGTCAAGCCCGTCGTCCGCCTGTGTTTCGCCGGGCCAGATGGCGCCGAGTTGGTCCGTCTCGTTGGCGATGGGCCGACCGGAGTGTGGCGGCGCAGCCTTGTGGAGTTCAACACGGGCCGCGGAGGGGAGATCGTCGTGGAATTGTGGGCGGACATTGCCCATCTGCAATCGCCAGACCGTGCCGCACCGAACGGAACGGTCTGGCTGGATGACGTGCAAGTGATCTCTCCGCAGGAGGCGCAGGCGCTCCGCGACGACCAACCGCTGACTATCATCCACGAAAATCTTGCCCGCGGCAAGGCCTACACGCTGCAACCGACCCCGGGATATCCCCTCTGCACGGACCCGGGCGACCGAACTCAGCTCACGGATGGGCAGTACACGGCGGGCTACTTCTGGACCCAGAAAAGCACCATTGGCTGGGTGCGCATGCAGGATCTTGTGATCACGCTGGACCTGGGTGCCCACTATCCGATTCAGGGTGTGTCCTTCAGCACGGCAGCCGGGGTTGCCGGGGTCAAATGGCCCGCGGCCATCAAGGCCTTGGTGAGCGTCGATGGAAGAGCCTACCACTCGCTGGGCGACCTGGTGGAGTTGAGCGCGAAGACGGCTGCGCTTCCTGCCGATGGAAACTACGCTCTGCATCGTTTCCAGGCGACAGGCCTCCGCGCCCATGGCCGATACCTCAAGCTGCTGGTTGCCCCGGTGGGCAACTGCACCTTTGTCGATGA
>JAGLDW010000917.1 GCA_023145395.1 Lentisphaeria bacterium
GCGGTTGCTTGCGTGAACCTTCTTTCGAGCCCGGCTCACTGCGGCGAATGCGGGATCGATTGCGGGATGCTGGTGCAGAACGTGGCGACCCCGGCGACTTGTGTCGAAGGAGTGTGTGGATACGAGGGCGGGTGCGCTGATGGGTGGCATGATTGCGATGGGGATCGATCGAATGGGTGCGAGGTGGAACAAGGCGTGGCGAATTGTGGGTATTGCGGGGATGATTGCGCGGCGGGTGAGAACCTGGAGTCCTTCTCCTGTGATGGGGATTCCGATAGATGCGAGTACCTTTGCCTGCTGGACTACAAGGACTGTGACAGGGATATGGATGGGGAAATCCGAGGCTGTGAGGCGGACATCACCGCGCCGGAGAACTGTGGCACTTGCGCTGCCGCCGGCGGCCACTGCGCGAGCCATGAGACCAATAAGGCCTGTATGCATTATGTGGAGGAGGGGGTTTTCTACTACTACTGCGGATGCAATGTGGGGCTGAACGATGAAAACCCGGACAACCCGGATGGTAATGTGGATTGTCACGCTGAGCATATGTGCTGCACGGGGGAAGATGGGCGGGGGACTTGTGTGGAGCATGATGCGGAGCACTGTCATGCATGTGGATCCACGTGTGCACCATGGCTCGGAGGTCTGCTTTGCCGAGAGACCGAAGAGAGTTCAGGCAACTGGGATTGCTACTGCCGCGATCTAGATGGCGCAGGAACAAATGAGAGCTGTCAGTCCTATCCGTTTTCGTACGAAATTTGCGGCATTGACCCCGACACCTGCTTCTGCGGATTAGCCGACGCTTGCCAACCAACGGAAGCCTGCTGCCCAGATGGCGGGCCGACATTTGCTTGCGCAGACCTTAGCGACGATGAGAACCACTGCGGGATTTGCGGGGCGGTGTGTGAGTCGGGATCCTGTGGCGTCGTCGAGGGAGAGGGCAAGCCGGGGGCCTGTCATTGCCCTGCAGAGAATGGTTGCCCTAGTCCTTCTGGGGCACCTACTTGCTTCGACGATTATTGTGTTTGCACAAGATACGGCACCGTCACAACACCAGCGCCCTGTCCCGTCGGAATGTATTGCATGAATAGCGGCTGCTGCACTGACGACTCAGAAACCAACTGTTGCGGCAATGGCAGCGAATGGTGTGACGACGGTACCTGCGCCGAAGTGGGGACGTGCCCACCTTAGGCGGCGACCGTCGCTTCCCACCCTCATCCTCATAGATACTTAGCTTTCTACGGCCTTCTCCCAGAGGGAGAAGG
>JAGLDW010000918.1 GCA_023145395.1 Lentisphaeria bacterium
GCATCACCGCGCTCGCCTTCGAGAATGTGCGTCTGCCCGACGGGACGCTCCCCTTGCTCGCGCCGATGAGCATCATCGCCGGTCAGCAAGCCATTTTGCAGGGCATGCAGTTTCTCTACAACCACCGCGGGGGCAACGGCCGAAGCCTCGCAACCTATCCCGGTCTGACACCCGCCCGGGTCCTGGTCATTGGCGCTGGCAGCGCGGGACTCGCCGCGGCACGCATCGCGGCCGGGATCGGAGCGGATGTGACTCTCGTCGAAATCTGCACCCGCCGCATCCGCGAACTTCAGCCTCAACTTCCCGAAAACGTGCGGATTCTGCATGGGGGAAGCCATCCAATCCCCTCGCTGCTTCCCCAAACGGATATGCTCGTCAACACCGCCACCATACCTCCCGACGCGCCCGTCCATCTGGTCAACCGAGTGGATCTGCCGCTCATGAGACAGGGCAGTGTGATTGTGGATGTCACGGCCAATCTCCGCGGCGCGATCGAGACGGTGGACCGGTATACCACACACGACGATCCCGTCTACGAGGTGGACGGCATCATCCACTATGTAGTCAGCAACATTCCGGGCAGTGTGGCGCACACTTCCTCGCAGGCGCTGGCCATGGAGGTGTTTCCCTACATTTTTCGGATGGCGGAGCTGGGAATTGTCGCTGCCCTGCACGCTGACGAGACACTTCTCGCGGGACTGACCGCCGTGGACGGCACGCTGACTTGGCATGAGGCGGGCGAGAACTTGAGTCTGCCGTGGATCGAGCCCGCGGCGGCGCTGGCACGAATCCAAGTGTGATACGCGATGCTACAGCTTGTCGATGTCCTCGATCATTTCATCGACGGATGCATAGCGGTCTTCGGCATGCTCGCGCAGCGCTTTCATCACCACCCCATCCCAGCCGGGGTGAATCCCGGGACGCAGGATGCTCGGCTTCTGTCGGAACCCCAAGTGCTTGGCACCGGTGAGAAGGCGCAGGATGATCATCCCGACTGCAAAGATGTCGCAACGCGCTGTGGCCGGCTCTCCGCGGCGCTGTTCGGGACTCATGTACTCGTAGGTGCCCATCAGCGCGGCTGCATCAGGCACACTGGGATCCTCCGGCAACCCCCTCGTCATGCAGGCGATGCTCTGATTGACCGACTTCAGGAGAACATCCTCGCCGATCACTTTCGCCAAGCCAAAATCCGTCAGCTTCAGATTTGCCTCCCAGTACTTTCCGTCCTCGACACGCACACATTCGAAGAGTACATTTTCCGGTTTCAGGTCGCAGTGGAGCACACCATGTCGATGGGCGAACCCAATCGCCGCCAGCAACGACAGCGAGATCTGCTTCATGTCCCGCCCGTCCAACAGCCCCGTTTTCGCCCCAAAGGTCTTCGCGTACTCCATCAGGTTCACGGAGTCACCGGAGGGACCCAGCAGCAACTCCATCACCAAATAGTCCAGACCGTCTCCGCTCTGGAAGTCCAGAATCTGCACGATGGATGGATGGCTGAGCCTGCGCAGGATATCCACTTCGCGCCAAAGCTGGTGGCTCATCGATTCCTCCGTGTCCTGGGTGCTCGCCAGAAATTTCAGAGCCACTGAGGTACCGCTCTTTGTGTCCACTCCCTCGAAGACGCCCCCCATGCCGCCGTGCCCGATCAGACGCCGCACTTCGTACTTGCCATAGACATTGCCGGGAAGCACACGCTCCAGAACGCTTTGCAGCCGGAACATGAGGGCGGGAGCTCCCAGGAATGCGGACTCTGCCACATCTGTGCCATCGCCGGCCCGCAGCAGCGCCGAAGCCTCGCGCAACACAGCGTCGAGTTCACCATAGTCACCGTACCGGCCGCCCGGGTCAGGCGCGAGGAGGCGCTCGATCATTTCGATCATCAACTTGGGAGCCTTGCACAGCTTGGCAAGCATGCCCTTGGGCAAGCCATCCATCTTCAATTGGTATAGCTTGCCCTCATTCCCAGCCTGGAACGGATAGCGCCCAACCAGCGCACGGTAGAGGACCAGGCCCAAGGTGTACATGTCCGACCGACAATCCAGGTCAGGGCTTCCACGATGCTGCTCTGGGGATTTGAACTGGGGAGTGCCCACACTCATGCCAGGCATGGTGATTCCCGTACCCGCAGTCGATTCCTGCACAACCCTGGCAATGCCAAAATCCATCACCTTCACAATTCCGTCGGGAAGAAGCATCAGGTTGGCCGGCTTCAGGTCACGGTGGATGATCCGGTGGCTGTCCCACGCATACCGCAAAGCGGCACACACCTGCAGAGCAATGCCGCACACAGTCTGTCCATCCACGGTTTTCTCGTACTCAAGCTCTTCGTCGAATCCTTTGCCATGGAGAAACTCCATGACCATGTAGGGTGCCTTCTCCCCCAGATCGGCAGCATATACCTGGACTGCGTTAGGATGTGAGATCCGGGCGGAAAGGCGGGCTTCACGAAGAAAACGCTCCTTGAGCTCCGTCATGAAGTGGGGTGACACATTGCGCGTGTGCACGACGTCGAGGTTGAGGAATTTTATGGCCACTTCGCGCTCGAGGGTGGTGTCGGTCGCTCTGAACACGACCCCCATGCCCCCGCTTCCCTGTACCGCCTCGATCCGGTACACGCCAACCATGTCACCAGCACTGGGCAGCATGCTCTCAACCCCCTGCGCAGGGGTGCCGCCCGGCTCTGCCCCCTCCCCTGTTCCGGCCATGGCGTCCTCGCCGCCCCCATCGACCACCGTCTCCGTGGTCTCCCACAGATCCTTCCCACCACTCTCCACACCGGAGTCACTGCAAAAAGAGCACTCGCCGGCAATGCGCATTCTCAGACCACACGTCGGGCAACGATTCTCCACAGACGAATCACCATCGCCGCGTTTCTCGGGGTCTTTGCGTTTTCGAGATGCTAGAAACATGAGCCCATGCCTGTCTGGATCGGAACCAACCACTTTCCACGTAGACAATCTACCGCGCACGCTCTCACACTGCAATACTTCTGCAATGCCCAAATTGCGGATGAAAACAACAGGTTTGTGCCTTTGCTGTGCACATTGCCATAGCCACCGTCGATCTTCCCCTCAACCCATTTTCTCTCGGTGAGCAACGCTTTTTTTCGGGGAGGTCGGCGATGTGTTTTGAGACACGGTGAAACCATGGAGCCTCTCCTTTGTCATACCAATATGTGCAAAGGAAACAATCAAGACCACAGAGGGATCCGCAAACCATGCCGTTTGTCCGAATACCAGGTAAGCGTGGGCGTTTTTTCGTGATGGAGACGGACGAGTCTCGACCACGGAAGCACAACTGTCCGGACTGTCGGTTCTGCCAAATGTGCAGCGACGAACGCTGCGCGCTCTGCCTCAACCGAAAGAAAGCGCTCTTGACTTCACGCCCGGCGCAATGACAGTGTGCGCTGACGCCGACTCCGGGCTTGTCCCGGTGGAGCGATGATGGTGAAGAGCAGGGATCTGCCCACGCCGCCGCTGGGCTTGTCCCGGTGGAGCGACGGTGGAAAAAGAGAGCAAGTTTCTCCATCATCCACTCCAGTGCCACAAGAACAGTGGCGGCATGATAGACTTTTTTTCTGCAAAACCTCGAACCACCTGGAGAAAGCCATGGCCGTCAACTACAACGTCGAGAAAATCGGAGCCAACCTCAGAGCCAGCATCGCCGTGATCCCCGGCTGGTTTCCCGGCCTGAGCCATGTGGAGATTGTCCAGCAGATCGCTGCCTACGGTTTCGATGCCTTCGAAAGCCTTGGTGCGAGAGACTGGGAGGATCGTGCCGAAGTCGGCGCATGCTGCCGCGACCTCGGCATCCGCGTCGGCGCTGTCAGCGGTTCCGGAAGCATCAATGCCGACGGCCCTGTCAACCCCGAGTTCCACGACACATTTGAGAAGGAAATCCGCGAAACCATCCCCAAGGCCCGCGCACTCGGCGCCACCGCCATCTGCGGAGTCGTTGGGGCGGACCGTGACGACATGTCCAAGGAACAGCAGATGGACAATATCGTGGCGGCGGGAAAACGCGTCGCCCCCATACTTGAGGACGCGGGGATGACTCTGGTCTGGGAACCTCTCAACATCAAGGTCAACCACGCAGGATACTTCCTCGTCTACAGCAAGGACGCGGCCGATATTGTCCGACGCACAGACAGCGCCTCCGTCAAGATCCTCTTCGACGTCTACCACCAGCAAATCAGCGAAGGGGATGTCATCCGAAACATCCAGGAGTACACCGCCGAAATCGGACACTATCATTTTGCTGACAACCCCGGACGGCACGAACCCAGCACTGGCGAACTCAACTACAAGGCCATCTTCAGAGCCATCCACGAGACCGGCTACAAAGGCGTCATCTCCGCAGAGCTGGGCAAGACCATGGAGACCGAGCAGATTCTGCGCATCCTCGCCGAATGCGGAAGCTGGTAGGAATTGCACGTTGTGAAAAAGTCCAAACATCGGTGCC
>JAGLDW010000919.1 GCA_023145395.1 Lentisphaeria bacterium
GACGCGTTTGTCGTCCTCAAGGGGCGCGGCACGCTGCTCGCGGCGCCCGACGGCAGGATCACAATCAACACCAGCGGCACCACCGGCCTGGCCACTGCGGGCAGCGGCGATGTGCTGGCGGGACTGCTTGGCGGACTGCTCGCCCAGGGCTTTCGCCCGTGGGACGCGCTCCGCCTGGGTGTTTTCGCCCATGGTCAAGCCGCCGCGGAGGCGCCGGAAAGAGACCGCGCGCTTGTCGCCGATGACTTGCCAAGTCATATTGCGACTGTCTTCCGGCACCTATCGCCTTTTGCCTGAGTCAAACTCCCGGCGACTGCCCGTCCGCAGCAACAGAACCACAAGACCGGGGTTCCGCCCAACGGGAAATCATTATGCAGCATCTCCAGCAACTTCTGAACGACGGCGGCGCGGTCATGTACCTCCTGCTGCTCTGCAGCATCATCGCCGTGTTCATCATCCTCAACCGCGTCTTCCATTTGCATCGTGCACGCATCGATGTCCAGGAATTCATCCACGGACTGTTCAATGTCCTGCGCAGAAACAGCGTCGTCGAAGCCGTGGCCATCTGCGACGAGACGCCCGGCCCCGTCGCCTCTGTCGTGCGCGCCGCCATCCTGCGCTGCGACCAGGACGAACCCACCCTGCGCAAGGCCGTCGAGGAAGCCTCCCTCATGGAGATCCCCCGCCTGGAACGATGGATGAAGCTGCTCGCCACCATCGGACAGGTCACCCCCCTGCTCGGACTGCTCGGCACAGTGGTTGGCATGATCGGGGCATTCGACAGCATGCAGACCGGACCCTTCGTCGAAACGGCGCGCCTCGCCAAAGATGTCAGGCTCGCGTTGCTCACCACCGCCGCCGGGCTCAGCATCTCGATCCCGACCTTCGCCTTCTACAACTACTTGGTCGGACGGGTTGAGACGCTCGCCATCGACATGGACAAGGCAGCGGCAGAGATGATCTACTTCATCACCCACAACGAGCTTACACTCGGCAACCCCGAGGCCGATCGCGACGCGGGTTCAGACCTCGGCGAAGCGCAACTCGTCGAGGCCGAAACGGGGCCAGAGGCGGAGCGCGATGAGAACTAAGCTCAACGTCAAACCCGTGAGCGGCCCGGTCTCGGCCATCCCCCTCGTGGATGTCTTCTTCCTCCTGCTGGTCTTCTTCATGATCAGCAACTCGCTCGTCTTCTGGCCGGGTACAAAGGTGGAGAACAAGGTGCGCCTGCCACGCTCCCGCGTGAACAGCATGAGCATCGCCGACAAACTGGTCATCACGATCACCCAGAACGGACAGCTCTACTTCAACGACAACAACGTCCAATGGGATGAACTCGAGCGCGAACTCAAGGAATGGGTTCGGGACCGAAGCATCGCCAGCTCCCACCGCAGCAATGACAACGACGAAAAACTGGTGAAGCGCGCACGCCCCCCCCTCGTGCTCCTCCGCGCCGACAAGGGCATCGCCTACGAGCAGATCATCAACGTCATGTCCCTCGCCCGCTCTCTCAACCTCTGGGTCTACCTCGTCACCGCCTCCGAGCAGGGCGCCGAGAACATGCGACGGCCAACGCTGCCAGGCGATGTGGAATGACACGCGTTCCGAACGGACGTGCGACGCAGCCAGAAAAGCAGGCTTGCACTGTGCCGAAACAATCAGACAGAAACAGCAAGCGCCAAGTTGGCGCACGCCCGCGCAAGCAGGCGAAACTCGCCATGCAGGCGCGTCTCTGCCTCTTGTTCGCCATCCTTGGGACTCTGATCTTCCACAGCGCCCTCTTCTACATGATCGGCACCAAGCCGCCCACCTACACGGAGACGACCGAAGCGGACCAGGGGGGCTGCATTCTCCTTTCACCCGAGGAGCTGGGAAAGATCTACCGCTGGGAGCGCAATCTGCATATGTGGTATCGCCTGGCCGACCCCACGGTGCTGGTGCTGCCCAACGACTCCCTGGGGTTCAGCAGTGTGCGACTACGCAGCCGGGACTTGCCGGACACCCCTCTCCCGCCCCATGAATTCGACGTGACGCTCCCTGCGGAACAGCCCTTCTCCACATTCGCCCTGACCAACCCGTTCCTTCCCATCGACGAGGAAATCCGGACACGCTGGAACAACGCCCAAGCGCCTCTGCCACTGGAGAAACCGTTGACCTCCCTGCCGCGCGGACTCTTCTGGAGACGGCTGGATGGAACGCTCGTGCAGCAGGCGCCCACACTCGATGTCGCAGCCGTCCGGACCGCGATCGCGGAGGGAGAGACACCCAAGTTCCCCACCCGCATGCACGTGACCCGAGGCCGCCAGGGACACGAGACGCGCATCCGCATTCAACGTGCGTCCGGAAACCCGCAACTCGACAAGCTCGCAATCACCGCACTTCGGCAAGCCGTCGCCAAGAGAGAACGTGCGGAGCTATACCGAGAGACGCCGGCGCCATGCATCTATCTGCCCCCGCCAGGACAGGAAATCACATTGGAAGTGGAGTGGAGTCTGCTCGGCCGCGAAGTCGACGAACTCTGACAGCGGCTCTTCAGGCATAGGGTCCGTAGACGTTTGAGCTACAGTCCAGACAGCCTGAGTAGCCACCTCCGAAAAGGGACGCACCATGTTCAACGTCACCATGCAGAACGGATTTCTCTACTACACGCTCGGGCTCCTGGCCCTGGCCGCCGGACTCGCAGGCTATGATTTTTGGCGGGACACCGCCCGACAGTGGATCCCATCCCGGTCCGTGCTGGTGGAATGCTCGGAATGCAATGGCGTGTTCCTGTCGGAACGCCAGGGAGCTGTCCTCCGATGTCCTCGCTGCCAGACAGTCTGCTCGCGAAAACACACGTAGGGTCCGCACGGAAATAACTTTATATTTTGGCGAGAGCGTCGGATGGTGGGATACATGCGAATTGTGAGCGGAATGGCAGGGGGAATACGCTTGGAGGCGCCGGACGGCCGTGGCGTGCGACCCACTGGGGACCGGGTCAAGGAATCCCTCTTCGGCTCCCTCGGCGACATCTGTGGGTGGACAGTCGTGGACCTGTTCTCGGGTAGCGGCGCGCTGGGACTCGAGGCACTTTCACGCGGCGCGAAAACCGTCCACTTCTTCGAGCGAGACCGCCGTACGGTCCGCTATATCGAAAAGAACCTCACGCGTGTGAGAACTGCCATGAACGGGCAGGAGGGAGAAACGGAAGTGCACACACTTCCCGCCGAACGAGCGCCTCGCCGACTACCCAGCCTCTGCGGAAGCGTCGATCTGGTGCTGGCAGACCCGCCCTATCATCCGCGGACGGGGGAGTATGGAAGCGAAAAACTGCTCGAAGACGCGGACTTCGCAGCCTGGGCGAACGGCGCGCTGCTGGTGTTGGAACACGAGACCGGAACCGACCTGCCCTGGTTGCCAAAGTCGCCATGGAAGGTGCTCAAGGTCAAACGCTTCGGCACCCAATGCCTCAGCTTCGCCCGACAGCGAGTCCAGCCAGAACAGACGGAAACATGATGGAACCCACCTGTAGAATGCCACGCTCGCTCCCTTTCTTCGCTTGTTCTCTACTTGCGATGCTGCTCTGCGGCTGCGACACCAGGAAACCGGCGACGGCCACGCCCGGGCCGAATTCGATGCCCATGCGGATCGTGTCGCTCGCGCCGAGCATCACGGAGATTGTCTTCGCCATTGGAGCGGGATCTCGCGTCGTGGGTGTCACCAAGTATTGCGACTACCCCGCCGAAGCCTGCTCGCTTCCGAAGATCGGAGGCTACTACGACCCAAGCATCGAGGCGATCGCCGCCCTCGAGCCCGATCTGGCCATCCTCTTCGAGTACCAGTCCGGCGTGCCCGAAAAGCTAGGTGTGATGAATATCCCCATGTGCAAGGTCAACGGAAAGACAATGGCAGACGTCTACACATCCATCGCCGCTGTGGGAAAAGCCTGCGGACAGGAGAGGGAGGCCGAAGAGCTTCTGCGTTCGATGCGCGCGCAGGTGGCGGCCGTGCGCGCCCGCCGCGTCAACACCGGAGTCCGGCCAAAGGTGATGATCTCGGTTGGACATGCCATGGGAAGCGCTGGCATCAACGACACCTACATTGTCGGAGCGGATGGATTCTACGACGTCATGCTGGACGATGTGGGCGCCACCAACGCCTGCCAGGAGCAGACGGCCGCCTTTCCGAAGGTCTCCAAAGAAGGCATGATCGAGATGAATCCCGACATCATCATCGATCTCTGCTCCGATCTCGAAAAGCAGAACATCAGCAAAGAAGACGTGCTGCGACAGTGGCGGAAGATGACGGATGTGAAAGCCGTGCGCGAAAACCGCGTGCATGTGCTGACCGACGACTTCGCGACCATCCCCGGACCCCGCTTCCCCATGCTCCTGGAAAAACTGGTCAACATCGTCCATCCCGGACACGGGCGAGAGACCGAAGAGCCGCAGTCTCCACCGTCTCCACCACCGGCAGGTGTTGCGCGCGAGGGCGCAAGGCGGTAGTTTGTCTGTGAACAGCAAGACGACTGGGAACCGCCAAAGAGGACTGGCATGACCGAATGCACACGATACTGGGTGATTGGTGACATTCACGGGATGTACGATCCCCTGAAGGCTCTCATCAACCGCATTCGCTCCATCGAGCAGAAAAGCGGGGGGCAATCCACGCTGCTCTTTCTGGGCGATTATATCGATCATGGCCCCTGCTCGATGGAGGTCGTCGATCTACTACTCTCCCTCAAGGGCGACTTCCGGACCATTTTTCTGGCGGGAAACCATGAAGACCTCATGCTGCAATTCATGCGGGGCAGCGAGATCTTCGAGCGCTTTGGGAACATTTGGTTCCGAGGAAATGGTGGTCAGCAGACGGTGTGCTCGTTCTTTGGCGACACGGACCTGTTCCACCGTGCCTCCGTCAACCGTCTCGACACACCCACGATCCAGCCGGAGGAACTGCACTTCATGCCCAAGCACATGAAGTTCTTCGAGGACCTCCGGTACGCCCATTCCGACACAATTTCCTTTGGCGACAAGAAGATCAAGCTCGCCTTCAGCCACGCAAACCTCTTCTCCGAGGACAACGTCACCACCCAGAATGCGCTGATTCCGGAACCGGGAATCACCATCGACGAGCAACTCGCCATCCAAACCTACAAAGAATTCCACGAGTTCTGCGACCAAAAGAAGCTCTGGATCGAGAGTGGGCACATCTGGAACCGAGACGATCCGGGCAAGCGATTTGACGACTATTTGCTCGTCCATGGACACACACCCACCCCAGCACTTGGCACCGGCGACTACGTCCTCGACAGATTCGACCCGGACACCGCACTGCCTTTTTTCAAATTCACCCGACGCGATGTCCAAGTTCGACGCTCCTACGGCAAAATCGAGTTTGATGCCAAACTCGATGAAATCATCGCCATCAACATCGACACAGGCGCCGTCTACGGGCGGGCGCTCACCGCCATCTGCCTCGACGCCGAAACGCTCGCGGAAGACGCCCAGGTCGAGTGCCTGCAAATTCGCCTGGACAAACCGTTCCGCGACCGGCGCAACATGGACTATATTGTCTACAGCTTCACAGGCTGACTCCCCACCCAGCGCTGCACGCCGTCGCTCGCCACACCCATTGTACAAGAGAAAACCATGTCGCAGACCGTCTCCGAGCCAGCACGCGCCCTGGACGTGACTCACTGTTTCGACGTGCTTGTCTGCGGGGGTGGACCCGCTGGCGTTGCCGCCGCCATCGCCGCCGCCAGGGCAGGCGCAAAAACCGGCCTGGTCGAACGGACAGGATGCCTCGGAGGAATCTGGACAGCCGGTCTGCTCGCCTATTTTCTCGACATCAACAACAAAGACGGCCTCATGGCCGAAATCGTCCAGACTCTCGAACAACGGGAGGCACGGGGCCGGCATCTGGATGGCACCTTCAATCCCTCCTTCGACGTGGAGGAGGTCAAGCTGCTTCTGGACGAACTGGTGCTCGGCGCCGGCGTCAAGGCGCTGCTGGACACACGGGTCGCAAGCACGCTTGTGGACGACTCGGGACGACTCACACACGCTGTGGTCGAATCCAAATCCGGGCGTCATGCCATTTGCGCACGCACCTTCATCGACTGCACGGGCGACGGAGATCTGGCCGCACGCGCCGGCTGCGGTTTCGACTTGGGGCATCCCGAGACCGGCGCCACCCAACCCATGTCCCTCGTCGGCCTCGTCGGGGGCATCACCCGGGAAACTGTCCGCTCCTTCTACCGCGCGGGAAGCGATCTCTGGGGCGAGCCAAAGGAACGACTTAGGCTGGAGATGGAGCGCGGAAGCCACTCCCCAAGCTATGCGCGCCCGAGTCTTTTCCCCATCCGCGACGATCTTTTTCTCCTCATGGCCAACCACGAGTACGGCGTGTCGGGCATCGACGCCGATCAACTCAGCGAGGCCACCTTTCGGGCGCGGGGCGAGCTCAATCGACTCGTCTGCGGACTCCGCAGTCTGGGAGGAGTCTGGCGCAACCTACGCCTGCTCGCCAGCGCGAACCACATCGGTGTGCGCGAGGGGCGCCGCATCCACGGACGCTACACCGTGACCGTCGACGACATGGTGCAGGGCATCCGCCACGAGGACGCCGCGTGCACCGCCACGTTTGGCATCGATGTCCACTCGACCAACCCCTCAAGCACCAAGGGCATCGAGAAACACGCATACCGTGTCAAGCCCTACGACATCCCGCTGCGCGCCCTGATCGCCAGGGACGTGGATGGGCTGATGATGGCGGGACGCTGCATCAGCGGCGACTTCCTCGCCCACTCCAGCTATCGCGTGACCGGAAACGCCGTGGCCATGGGCGAAGCCGCCGGAAGACACGCAGCCGGGGTTGCCTCCAGCGGCCTCGAAGACTCGGCTGTCCCGGTGGAGCGATGATTGGGTAGAAGGAAGTGCCTTCCCCCTTTTTCCCCACGCCGCCACTGGGCTTGTCCCGGTGGAGCGATGATTGGGTAGAAGGCAGTGCCTGGCACCCTTTTCCCATCTTCGCCTCACTGCCATGAAGCAGTGGAGGCAGAATACTTTTCGAAGACACCTCGATAGCTAGAAGACCAAAAAACACAGAGAGACAACCATGAGCAAGCTCAGAGTGGGAATCATCGGCACAGGCGGACGCGGCATCAACTGCTTCGGCAAGAATCTCGTCGAACAGCACCAGGACGACGTCGAAATTGTCGCCATGGCGGACCGCAATCTGCCGCGCGCCCGCAAGGGACGCGACCTGCTCGGGATTCAGTGCGATCTGCACGACAACGCCGCGGATCTAGCTGCGAGAAAGGATGTCGACGCAGTCTTCGTCACCACCATCGACAGCATGCACGAGGAGCATGCTCTCGAAGTGCTCGAGAACGACAAGCACGTCTACATCGAGAAGCCGCTGGCCATCACCGTCGAGGGCTGTCTCAAGGTCATCGAGGCGTCCAAGCGGCATGACAAAGTGCTCACCATGGGCTTCAATCTCCGCTACAACGCCGTGGTGCACCGCCTGCGGGAACTCATCGAGCAGGACATGTTCGGGCGTCTCTTCTCCATCCAGGCCATCGAGCACTACAGTGGGGGACGTACCTACCACAGCCGTTGGAACCGCCTCAAGGAACACACCGGCGGACTGTTCATCCACAAGGGTTCCCACGATTTCGATGTCATCAACTACCTGATGGGCGTCGACGTGCGGCCTGCTCGCGTGGCCTGTTTCGCCAACGTCTTCACGCTCAAGAAAGAGGCGCTCCCCTTCGAGAAACGTCCCGGTATCGAACCAGGACCGCGCTGCGCCACCTGCCCCTACAACACCGAATGTCCGGACGTCTTCCTCCGCAACAGCCCCCTGTTCGACGAGGAAACGGCCGCCGTGGACGGCTACTGGCCCGACCAGTGCATGTACCTCTCCGACAAGGACACGCACGACCAGGGAATCGCCATCATCGAGTACGACAACGGCGCCACCGCCTCCCACTCGGAGTACTTCGCAACACCCATCAGCAACCGACACTACCTGCTTGAAGGAACCAATGGACGAGGCGAGGGAGACTTCCATTCCTCCATGGTCACTTGCCGCCCGCGCTGGAGCACGGACGAAATCATCCACAAGATCGGACCGCGTGCGGGAGGACATGGAGGATCGGACCCGGACATCATCCAATCCTTCCTCGATTGCATCCGGACGGGAAAGAAACCACGCGCCAGCGCCATCGATGGCATCTGGAGTGTTGCCATCGGAGTGGCCGCAGAAAAAGCCAGAGCGGAGAATCGCGTGGTCGAGATCTCCGACCTGATGGATGTCGACAGCGATCTTCTCAAAGACGATGAGTAGCGCGGGGGACAGGCTCTGCATGCGGCACGAACACCTCGCCGACATGCCCGATTTCGACCTTCCCGATCCCTTCTCCCTGCGCTGGCATGAGGGAGACGACGAACGGAACTGGATCGACATCCACCTGCGTGCGGACTCCTACAATCCTGCGGACTCCGCACTCTATGAGGGACAGTTCGGCCAGCGCCGAAACGAGCTGGCGCGACGGCAATGCTTCCTGCTTGACGGCAACGGAGTGGCTGTGGGAACCGCGACCGCATGGTTCGGCGATGACAAAGGCGCCAACGAGCATCTCGGACGCCTGCATTGGGTGGCTATCGTGCCGATGCATCAGGGGAAGGGCTTGGCCAAACCCCTCGCCGCCGCCGTATGCCAGCGCATGTGCCAATTGGGACACACCACCGCCTGGCTCAGCACAAACAGCGAACGCTTGCCCGCCGTCAATCTCTACTTCGGCCTGGGATTCGTCCCCAGCATGGACACGGAGCACCAACGTGCCGCCTGGTGCCGCATGCTGACCAAAGACGGGCTCAAGCCCGCGCTGCACGACCTCCTCCGACAGCAATTTTCCTGACAAGGAAAACCGAATCCGCAACGCGGCGGCTCGCGGGCCGCTCTCCCTCCAGGATTCGCGCAGTTCGCAGTGGTTTGTGGTGGTGCGTTCGCATGTCGCGCCAGCGACGGCCACCGTTGCCGGGCACGGAGAGCTGGACGCCTCGTCCAGCGCGTGCCCGGCAACTTTGACGTGGGGTCCGGAGAGTCACGACTCCTCGGTGGGGGCGTGGGGGCAGCGCCACCGCACTGATCTACTTCAGCGGCTGTAGAACGAGATAGTCGAGATTCAGGCCCTGCCCATCCACATTCTCGAGGCGGAAGGTGTGGGTTCCCTTGACCAGCGTCAGTTTTGCCGCTTCCTTGTGGTCCCAATCGCCAGCGGCCGAGCCGAATCCTCCAGTGCCTGAAAAGCGAATTTCCCCAGTGTCCCGTCCATCCACAGTCAGCGACCGCTTCGCCCCATTCGGGGTGCTGTAGCGGACAAGCAGGGCGTATCGGCCCGACTTCGGCACCGATATCTTCCATTCGATTGCATGTCCCGTGTCGTCCCAATGCGAGATCGCTTTCCCGCACACACCCTTCTTGTCCTTGCGAACGCGTACCTTGCCGCCTGACTGGGCCGCAATATCCTCCGCCTCCGCACGAATGCCTCCGGTCAGGATACGACTCGCCACACGCACCGGCGCACCAACCTTCAAGCGCAGCGGATGCGTGCCCACGGGGCGACCGGAGGCGAAATCCGCCGGTCGAGGCACAGCCGGGTTCATCTCCCCCACTCGGGATACAGTCCCCTGGAGTTCCACCCACAACGTGCTCTTTCGCGCTCTGTCCGTCTCGGAGGCGAGCGTGATCCGATGCACCACGCGCCTGCCCGGCGCCACGTCCACCTGCACGGAACCCGGGCTGGCGACCAGGCCATCGCCCGCGAACGTCACAGTGCCGGACACTCGGCAGTCCAGCGGAGCAGACACCACGACCTGACCAGTTAGCGAGCCCGGTTCGTCCTCCGACACGATCGCGTTCAGCCCCGGCCAATGGGCCTCCAAGTTGAAAGAGGTCATGGGCATGACAGAGTAGCCCATCGTGTTCATCACCGTGTCTCCACGATAGATGGGATCCTGCAGCAGG
Organism: Lentisphaeria bacterium; assembly: GCA_023145395.1. Lineage (GTDB taxonomy): Bacteria > Verrucomicrobiota > Lentisphaeria > Oligosphaerales > Lenti-02 > JAGLDW01. Next base: position 10,018 of record JAGLDW010000919.1, read on the forward strand.
CTGACCCTGCGATCAGTCGCTGGGATCGTGGTCGAATAGATGCGCACCTCGCCGGGGACACTCGTGACGATCTCCTCCCGCCAGTCGCCATAGAGATCGGCCACCAGACGCAGGGAACCGGAGAAGGCGCCATGCTTGCCGCCGCGATAGTCCCGGATGCCCCCGCGCAGAATCTCCTTCTGCAGATCCGCATCCCAGTAGGCCGTGTTCACACCGTATGTCTTCGGTAGTGGTCCCTCCTCGTACCAGAGAAGCTTGCCATTCGCAGCCCACATCCATGGTCCCCTGCGAATATCAGGTTTCTTGGACATGCAGTCCAGGCCAAAGCACTCCAGGCCGGGAACCGTCGGATCCAGGTCCGCGCAGATGCCCTTTCCGTGGATATGCCGTGTGGGCTCATCGAAGGCCCAGAGAATCTTGCCCGTCGGCGCGTCAACCAAGCACATTCCGTTCCGACGCGCACGAGTCTCCACACCGTAGTACATCTCCAGACCTGGACGATGCGGGTCAATGTCTCCAACATACACGTGGTCGGGATGCCCCATGCCTATGGTCCAGAGAGGCACGCCGTTGTCATCGAGAACCATGCTGCCCAGAACCACCTCGTCGCGCCCATCGCCGTCCACGTCCACGCAGCGAGTGAAATGCTCCCCCTGGCCCCAATAGCGGCGCGACAACTTCTCGTTGTCGAAGCGCCAGAGTTGGCGCAACTCCCCGTCATGGAACTCGTACGCGTCCACTTTCATGCGTCCGTAGGTTCCTCGCAGCGCGAGAATGCAGGGGGTCTTCCCATCCAGAAACCCCACAGCCATCTGGTTCCTGCAGATGCGTGCGTAGCGGCGAAGCCCCTCTCGATCGGGCCATGGCGCACTGGCCATCTTTTTTCCCGTTTCGCCGCTGAACACCGTCAGCCATTCGGCACCGGTTTGGACTCTGCCATCCTCGTCTCGAGGATCCTCCCCGCCCGTCTTCGCGATCACCTCCGCCTTGCCGTCGCCGTCAAGATCATGCACAATGAATGGTGAGTACCAGATGCCCGTTTCGATCGCCCAGCC
>JAGLDW010000092.1 GCA_023145395.1 Lentisphaeria bacterium
CGCAAGTCGTGGAGGGCGAGACTCCCGGCGAGCCATGCCCTGCTGGCCGACGCACTCAGCGCTTGACGGGCGGCATCGACAGCACAGGCTGTGACATGCGAAGCGAAGTGCCCTTCGCCAACTGACAGGAAAGGGTGACAATCCCCCAGGACGCTTTCGGCGGGACGACCACAGCACAATCCAAGACCGCCTTGCCCAATTCCCCGATGGTGACCTCCGCCGCCTGTGCACTGCGCAGACCCGGAAAACGGACCTGTGTCTGAAGCGAACTCCCCAGCGCGCCTTCGACCGCGATCCGCAGTTGGTTCTCCCCCTTCTCCAGCCCACCAAGCCGATTCACCATGCAGATCTTCCCGGATCGAGTCGCCACCAGCACGGTGCCGGCGACACTCGCCTCCACTTTCACTCCCCAGCCCAGAGATAGGCCATCGGGGACACCGTTCGCATCCCGATCCATGCCAAGCGCAGGAAACACATTCACGGCGGGATCCGTCTTGAGATCATACAGGATTCGTGCCCACTCGGTCTGCGTGCGCACAGGGATCCCCGTCTCCCGGCACCAGCTCAGCAACTCGTCCGTCCGTTTTAGCGTCCCCTCCCACCCGCCTAGCTTGGCGGGCCCTCCCAGGTGACTGTGCCCGATCATGACATAGTGCCGTGCCACGCCGTCGGCGATGCGCGCCTTGTTCCATTCAAGATCCTGCCCGTCCTCGATGAAATTGCCCCACTGCATGCCGAAGCGCCGATCCCCATCCGGGTCGTATTCGTTGAAACACTTCAGCGAGCAATCCGGATAGGTGGCGCCCGAGGTGTAGCCGAACTCCTTGCCGAACACGGCGGCCACATCCCAACGCCAGAGAACGGGCTCCGCCCCCCCCGGCTGAATCCAGGTGGTGGGCAACGCCAAGCCGTGACGCGTGCACACGGCGCGGACGGCCTCGGCCTGAACCCGAAGCGCATCCGGAAAGGACAGGATCTGCTCCTTGGTCAGGCGATGGTAGCGCACCTCGCGCTCGGCGTCCAAGTCCACGTTCCCCTCGCCCCAGAAACTGCGCAGCTCAAACGAGCCGTCATCCCGCTGGGACGCCAGCAAGAACACGCCTTCGACTCCGTCAAAGCGAAGGAACGGAATGCCACGCCACCTCTTCACCTCCCCGCCACCCGTCGGTTTGAAAAGATTTCCCGAAACCCGTGCCATCCCCTCGCCATAGGGTTTGGCATCCTTCTGAAGCCGATACTGGAAATACACATTCGACCCGGACACGTGATCCACAGCCGGTTTCCCCAGCATGGCCGCAGCGGCCTCGTCCGACCCAAAACGCATCTGAAAGACCCTGTGGTTGGGCGAGTGATCCATGACCTCGTGCCCGCGCGCCTGGAGATCCTTCACCATTTGGACCCAGCCCGGTCGGGGCGCGCCCATGACAAAATTCAGCGATGCACATAGCGGAAAGTCGTGTTTTTCGAACACCTCGGCCAAGCGTTTCCACTTCGCTGGAGTGTGATTGTCGTCACTGCGAAAGCAGAGCCCTCCCCGCTTCTCCGAAAGCTCGACGGCAAAGACAGAGGCTACGACAAGAAACGAGAAAAAGACAAAGCGATGCATGAACACTCCCTAGTTATGACTGCGATGATACAATGTCACCCCAACGGCGCCGACCCGCAAGGCGGAGGGAGAGGAACCACGAATGAACACGAGTACTGCAACGGAATCGAGCTGGTCATGTCTCCGCTCTGCACTACATTGCCTCCGTACCAGACAGGTCGAATATGAACGTGGGCGAAGTGTCTGAAGAACAAGGCGGCGCGGGTGGCATGGTCAAGGATAGCGAACGCGAAATCCACACGGGCGTCGAGATCGGAACCTCTTCCATAAAGGTTGTGATGGGAGAATTCTCCGACGACGACCAGCTGGACATCGTCGGCTATGGCGAAGTGCCGTCGTTGAAGGTGCGCAAGGGGGAGCCCGTCAACGTCGGCATCGTCGAGGAGCAGCTCGAGCGGGCGTTCCAAATGGCCGAATCGTCAGCGGGGACTGAGGTCACGGGCCATGTCTTCCTAGCGGTCACAGGATCCCACATACGCACCTTCCACAACGCCGGAGTCCACGCTCTTGATCCAGACAATCCGGTGATCTCCAACAAGGATGTCACCATGGCGCTCGCCGCCGCGCGACGTGTCAGCCTGGAGGAGGGAGAGTTCCCCGTCCACTTCATGAACCGGCATTTCCGCGTTGATCAGCAGTTGGAGCTGAACAACCCCGTTGGACAGGCTGGCGCCGAACTCGAGGCCGACATGCACGTGGTGGCGGGAAACTGCAACCGGCTTGAGACCTCCTGCGCGCTGTTGGCAGACATCCTGGGGGAACGACCCGCCACGGACATTGTCTTCTCGCCCCTTGCCGCCGCCCTGGCCACGCTCAACCCCGATACCGCTAGACAGGGCGTTCTCGTCATCGACATCGGCGAAGGCGTGACGGAATACGTCTGCCAGCACGGCCCCGCCTGCCGCCACTCCGGACAGTTCGCCGTCGGCTGTGCAAACCTCGTCAACGATCTGATGCTCGGACTCGGGCTCTCCTTGCCTCAAGGCAGGGAGATCCTGCACAGGCTCGGAGACTTCGGGTCGGCGGTCTGGAAAGACGACGGACGGGCGCGCATGACAGATGTGGCATCCGAAGGCGCGCGCTCGCGTCTTGTCCCCGCCTCCAGCATCGAACGGATCATCCGACTCCGACTCGAGGAAATTTTTCTTCTCATCCGCGGCGAACTCGAGAAGATCGACGAGACAGGTTCGATCGGCGCCGGGATACGCCTTTGCGGGGGGGGCGCGCTCATCCCCGGCGTGATCGACCTGGCGACCGAGGTCTTTGGCCTCCCTGTCGAGCAGGCACGCGCACGGGCCATCTCGGGACCGGAGGAAGTGTGCCACTCGCCCCGGTTCATCACACCGCTCGGGCTTCTGCGCTGGGGGCAGACCATGCTCACTCATGATGTCCTACCTGAAAAACCGCTGACAGAGCATCTCCGCGATGACATACGCACTATGGCCAAGGTGATTCGCGACGCCCTGCATTGGTAGAAGAGACGAAGGGCGCCGAACAGGAAGACGGAATGGCAACCGACAGCAAACAACTGGTCGTGCTTGGGATCGGCGGAGCCGGAGGGCGTGTCGTCAACCGCATCGCCGAACTCGCGACCGACCGCGCATATCGACTCGTCGCCCTCGACACGGACGCCGAAGCGCTCGCCGCGCTCGCTGTGGACGAGCGCGTGCAGGCAGGCGCTGGTGCGAGCTGCGCAGGCGACTCCGCTCTCGGACGCGAAGGCGTGGTGGAAGTCACAGCGTCCCTCGATGCGCTCATCAATCATGCACAGGCGGTGATTCTCGTCGGCGGATTGGGCGGAGGCTGCTGCTCGGGCGCCATGCCCGCCGTGATGGAGCACGCATCGAAGGCGAGTGTGCCCGTCTTTGCGATCGCCTCCCTCCCCTTCTCCTTCGAGGGGGGCGACACGGTACAGCGCGCCGCCCAATGCGAAGCCGCACTGCATAAGGCGAAAGCACCCCTGCTCACACTCCGCAACGACATGCTGACCGAATACGCGGGAGGGGATCGCCCCTTCGCCGAGGCGCTGGCGGCAGCCACGGACACGCTTGCCACTGGGGTCCGCGCCCTCGTCGATTCCCTTACTGCCGAACAGCTACTGCCCACAAGCACTGCGCACCTCGCACGAATCGCCACCGCGGCCGATGGCACCGAAGGCCGAATGGGTGTGGGACAAGCGGACGGCGACGGAGCGCTCGACCGCGCCGTCAAGGAATTCTGCGCATCTCCCCTGCTCGGAGCCGACGACCCGCTCGCACGCGCGCGGGCTGCCATGGTGATGGTTGTGATTGACGAAACGAATACGCAAAAGGAAATCCGCTACGCTCTCGGGGCGCTAGTGGACCACCTGCCCGACTCATGCGCGACGGCCGTGGGCATCCAACGGCGCCCGGGGAAGCAAAAGACGACCATCGTCGGCTTGCTTTGGCTGGCCCGGGAGAAGGAGCCACCCAAGAAGACAACCAAGACACGAACCAAGAAGACCAAGCCCAGCACGCAGGGGGAACTCTTCGGGGACATGGACGGCAAACAAGGGCTTCTGCCACTACAGGAGCAGGACCGGGGCATTTTCAGCGATGGGATGCCCACAAAAAACCGGACTGGGCAAGACCTCGACATCCCAACATTCCAGCGCCAGGGCATACACATCGACAAAGGCGACTGAGAGCGTTTTCTCTAGACGCCCAGCCATCCACCGATACAGGCAAGGGAGACTCACATGGCATACGAACTGACCGATGTCCAAGTCCGCGTGCTTGGCGCACTTGTCGAGAAACGAGTGACCACACCCGACTACTATCCCCTCACACTCAACGCCCTCGTCTCCGCATGCAACCAGAAGTCCAATCGCGACCCAGTCGTCAGCTATGACGACAAGACAATCGTGCGTTCACTCGATACACTCCGCGATCGCAAACTGGCCATCATGTGGCACACGGCGGGCTCGAGAGTGCCAAAATACGCGGAGGAGATGAGCGGCACGTTCGAACTTGAGGATGATCAGGTGGCCGTGCTCTGCATGCTCATGGTGCGGGGGCCGCAGACGGCAGGAGAGCTGCGCACACGCACGGGGAGGCTGCACGATTTCGCGACGACAATCGAGGTGGAGAAAACGCTGACTGCATTGGTGAATCGGGAGAAAGGCGCGCTGGTGGTCAAGTTGCCACGCCGCCCGGGAGCCCGCGAAGGACGCTATATGCACCTGCTGGCCGCCGAGCCCGACCCCGCTACACTCGAGGAACCACCACCACCGGTCGAAGCCGCACGGGTCCAACTGCAGGCTGAGGACCAGCGCATCGTGACGCTCGAGGCCGAAGTGTGCTCCCTGCGGGAGGAACTGAACGCACTGCGAGAGACGTTCGCCGAGTTCAGACAACAGTTCGAGTAGCTCAACGATGAGTACCCACCCCGCCAAGCACACGGCTCGACACGGAGGCTCCATGGGACAGACAAAGCAGAACCAGCGCCGACACGTCCGCCTTGCCGCGGCGTTGCTCCTGATGCTGCTCTGTGCAGGCTGCGCCACAGTCCTCCCCCCCGAACACCCCACCATTTCCATCTATCCCACTGTGTACCCCGTGCGAATCCTCAAGGGTCTTGTGCCCGCCAATGTGCCTCCCAACACGCTGCAGACACTTGTCAGTCAGGCTGGGTGGTTGGATGGATTTGGGGGCAGCCGCCTTGCGGACAGTGACTGGCGGCTTGTCGCCAGAGGCATCGCGCGCAAGGGCTACGCCGAGATCGACGGACGCCGCGCAGGGGGAAGAATCCGCTGGATCACCTTTGCCGTTCCGAAGGAGTCTCGGGAACTTCGTCTCACAGCGGGCTATGCACGCCGCCCCCCCTCGCTTCACTGTGTCGGCGTGCTGGTGGCAGGCAAGCCCGATCAGATCCTTCGGCGCAAGGACGCGTACCACCGAATGCGCGAGACGGAACGATGGACCAGCTCGAAGGGCGCCGCGACCGCCCATGTGGATCGCGTCACCAACGCCACCACCGGGAAACTCGATCACTGGCGGGTGCAATGGATCTCTCGGCTCTGACTTCGAAACGCCGCCGGGCTTGTCCCGGTGGAGCGACGATTGAGAGAAAAGGGGCGAGGCCCTTTTTGGACGCCGCCGCCGGGCTTGTCCCGGTGGAGCGACGATTGACATCTAGAAACGCAGCCACGAGGAGTCCAGCAGATGGCAGATGCCCTTGATCCGACAACGATGGCAGACTGGCAGATCGCCGAAGCCGCCGAAAAGTCCATCCGTCCCATCGCGGCCATCGCGGGCGACCTCGGACTGCGGCCCGATGAGCTCATACCCATGGGGCGCAATCTGGCGAAGGTCGATCAGGCCGCCGTCCTCGCCCGCATCGCCGGCAACGCCCAAGGCAAGTACATCGATGTCACCGCCATCACGCCAACCCCCCTCGGCGAAGGCAAGACAACCACCTCCATCGGGTTGATCCAGGGGCTCGCCCGCATCGGCAAGAGCGTCACCGGCGCCATCCGGCAGCCCAGCGGCGGCCCCACCTTCAACATCAAAGGCTCCGCCGCCGGTGGCGGCCTCTCCCAATGCATCCCCCTCACCGCCTTCTCCATGGGGTTGACCGGCGACATCGACAAAATCACCAACGCGCACAATCTCGCCATGGTCGCGCTCACCGCGCGCATGCAGCACGAACACAACTATGACGACGAGAAACTCGCCAAGCGCAATCTCACCCGCCTCGACATCGATCCGGAGCGGGTCGAGCTGAAATGGATCATGGATTTCTGCGCCCAGGCGCTGCGCAACATCCGCATCGGGCGCGGTGGCAAGATGGACGGCTACGAAATGGACTCCGGATTCGCCATCTCCGTTTCCAGCGAGCTGATGGCCATCCTCGCCGTGGCCAGGGATTTGCGGGACATGCGCGAGCGCATCGG
>JAGLDW010000920.1 GCA_023145395.1 Lentisphaeria bacterium
CGATTTGCGCCAGTAGCTCGAAGCCGGGTCGATATTGCTGTTCGGCTGCTTCACCACGATGTCGAGTTTGCCGTCACCGTCGAGATCCTGGAACGCGATCTTCTGAAACGTCTCCTTGGCATCCGCCAGTTTGATGGAAAGAAAGGGCGTCTCATCCACACTAGACGCCACCGCAGCGCGCCCCGACGCCGCAGACGCCGCAGACGGCTTCACTGAATAGCCCAGCCCCTCGACCACCACCACGCCAACATCCACGAAATCCGTCGTCTGACGCACAGGTGCGGAGTTCGCCTTCATCGGTGCCTGCCCCGGCACCTCGCGAAACACGTCGAACGACACATCCGCCGGATCGCTCTTCAGCAGACGCCAGCCCACATACACGCCGCGATCCGTTCGCAAAGCGACAACACCGCGGTCGAGCACCTCCTCGAGACGCACCTTTGCATACCCCTTCACCGGGGGCGGATTGCCGAGGATCTTGCGCATCATCTCCGGACCCGTAGGCTGAAACATGATGCAATCGTAGTAGCAGGAACCGCGCCTCTCGGGGTCGAGCAGCGCGAACCGGTCATCCGCCCACATCTCGAATCGGCCATCCTCCGTGCGCCAGTCACGAATCAGGGTGCCACCCGTAGTCCGTTCCCAGGTCTTCCCGTCGAAGGAGATGCCCAACGGACGCCCGGTTCTCCCCAACTCGATGTCGTACTGTCCCTTTGGAATCCCGGTGATGACCGTATGCAGCACCGGCGCTCCTTCCTCGCCCGTCTTCCGGTCCGCGAGCACGCGCGGACTCTGCAAAACCACGCCACCAGACCATTTCTTGTGAGCATCACGATCCGTGCTCCAGAGATTCCATTTGTCCTGCGACACTGTGTTGACCTGCCAAGCGTCCTTCGGACTGCTCCAGTCCTCCAGCTCGAATCGCAGCGTGCCAACCTGTCCAAACACAGGAGGCAGGAAAACAACAAGAAAAACAGAAATCATCCAGCCTATGCGTGTCATCATTCTTTCCTTTTCTTCCAGTTCCAGAGGTCTTCCGGCAAGTCTGAACATGTTTGCCAAGCCGATATTTCACACACCCACACTGTAGCGGCTCGCGAGCCATGATTCGCGGAGTTCGCGTAGGCCTGGTCTCCAGACCGGACTGTCAGATTGTGGTTCGGCGCGGCCCGCGCCGAGATATTACGGGACGAGCCGTCCCGAACCACCGGAGACAACCTACGTCCATTTGCGAAGTCCGCGGTGTTTTGCGGTGGTGCGTTCGCATGTCGCGCCAGCGGCGGCCACCGT
>JAGLDW010000921.1 GCA_023145395.1 Lentisphaeria bacterium
GGGAAGACGAATGCCTCGCCATCCTTGTTCACCGGCATCGCTCCCTGGTTTCTCAACTTCTCCGTGGCCAATTGCCCGAGGATCGCCGCCGGGAAGGCGACACCGGTCGGATGGTACTGCACCGAGTCCATGTCTATGATATTCGCCCCAGCGCGGTAGGCCATGACCAGCCCATCGGCGGTCGCCCCGTAATGGTTGGTGGTGGGAAACCCCTGAATGTGAATGCGCCCGAACCCGCCCGTGGCGAGGACTGTCGCCTTGGCGCGGATCACGCGGTACTCCTCCGTCTCGATGTTGTACACCACAGCTCCCGCGGCGTGTCCATTCTTGTCGAGGAGCAGCTCAACCGCTGGGAAGAATTCGAGCACCGGGATGTCCAGGTTGCGCGCCTGGTCGCGGATGGCGTTGAACGTCTCCTTTCCCGTGTAGTCTTTGGCCGAGTGCATGCGCATGCGTGATGTACCGCCACCGTGCGCCTCCATGTACTCGCCGTTGACCTTGTCGTACATCACTCCCATATCCTCGTGCCAGCGGATGATCTCCGGGGCATCATTGACTAGTGCGCGCACTAGCTCCGGCTTGTTGGCGTAGTGCCCGCCGCCCATCACGTCTAGGTAGTGAAGCGCGGGTGAGTCCTGCGGCCGGTCGGCAGCCTGAATTCCGCCTTGGGCCATGATCGAGTTGCAGTCCCCGTGGCGCAGCTTGGTGACTATGAGGATGCGGTCGATCGGGATTCCCTGCTCGTGGGCGAAGATCGCCGCGACAGTTCCCGCACCACCACCGCCGATGACCAGTACATCAACATCGTAATCCACCTTGGACAGATCGACGGCACGCGGATCGATCACCGGATGCGATTCGATGATGTCCGCTACTTCATGTGGGACCGCCTCTCCCGCCGAGGGGCCAAGCGCGAGCTTTCTCTTCCCGGATGGCTTGTAGTCGGGGTGGTTGCGTTCCAGGACCGCTTCCCTTTCCTCCGAGCTCATCGGGGCAGGTGGCCCTTCCTTCAGTCGCTTGCTCCTCGTCGCCTTCACCTTCTCGATCGACTCCCTCATGTACGCAGGGTATCCGCCAACAAATCCCTTCTTACTCACTTTTCTCACTCCCCGCTGGTGCTTCCTCTCTCACTCGGGCGGCATACGCCTCTTCCAGCTCCTCCCGACTCATGTTCACCAACCCGTCCAGCTCAGCATCGAAGGCACCATCGGCGATCTCTTGCAGGCGGTCCTCCAGGTGCTGCGGGACGGGTGACATATAGCGCCCGTAGATGCGCCGCGCCATCTGAGCCATGTGATAGTGCTTGATATCAGCCGGACAGCGCATACTGCACAGGCCGCACTGGATGCAGTCAAAAGACAGCTCCGCCGTCTTTGCGATGTCCCCACGCAGGGCAGCCTGGATGTAGTCCATCACCTCGATGTCCTGCGGACAAGCCTTGGTGCACGTGTTGCAGGAAACGCAGCGCGCGATCTCCGGGTAGTATTGGAGAAGAACATTCTCCTTGGGATTGATCTTCTCGATGTCGTACTTGGCTCGCGGAGCCGGGGTAAACGGTAGCTGCACCAAGTACATTCCATCCTGTGCTGTCTCCTGGCAGGCGAGGGCAAACTGCAACCGGTAGTCGCCTTCGTAACGGTATACGGTGGAGCAAGCCCCGCAGAAACCCGATCGGCAACCGGCGCCACGAGTGAATCGGTAACCAGCATACTCCATTGCATCCATGATCGTGAGCCCGGAAGGTACCTCGTACGTCTTGCCCATCACATGAATGTGGATCATTTCCTTTTC
>JAGLDW010000922.1 GCA_023145395.1 Lentisphaeria bacterium
TGAAGAAATCTGAAATGAAAAATCTGAAATCCAAAATGTGAGTACTTAAAGGCAGAATCGTGTTTTCTCTATTGCCATAGGTGGGCACACACAGGACAGTCCGGATTCCGTCGAAGCTTCAGTGTGCGGAAGCTCAGGGCGGCCAGATCCATCGTCAGGAGCTTCCCATGGAGCAATTCTCCGAAACCGGTGATGATCTTGATGGTCTCGAGCGCCGCGATGCAGCCGATGGTGCCCGATGTGGCGCCAAAGACTGGAAACTGCCGCTTCCACGCGGGCGGATTCTCTGGGTACATGCAGGCTAGGCATGGGGTCTTTCCGGGAACGATGGTGGTGGCTGTGGCCGTGGTGTCGTACATGGCCGCGTCAACTAGCATTTTTTGCTGCCGAACGACTTCTCGGTTCATGAGAAGACGCTCCGCGAACAAGGGCGCCGCGCCCACCACCACGTCCGCCTGGGAAACGAGTTCCACCACATTGTTCTCAGTGATGTTTTCCGGCACTGCCTCCACCGTGATTGTTGGATTGAGTTCCAGCAGACGTCTCTGTGCGGATTCGGCTCTCGGTTTTCCCAGCCAGTCAGTGGTCATGAGAAGCTGCCGGTTCAGATCGCTGGGTTTGACATCGCCTCCGTGGGCGATGATGATTCGCCCGACGCCGGCTGCCGCTAGTTCGTAGGCCACAGGGCTACCGAGCCCTCCCGTTCGGGAGATCAGAACAGATGCGCTCTTGAGCTTTTCCTGCCCGCTTTCACCAAACCCCTCGGTCCACATTTGCCACTCATAGCGGGCTCGGTCTTCTGCGGTTAGTGCGATGCGTCCTGGCATGGTCGGATTCCTTGAAACGTGTCGGAGCGCTGTGGCGCCCATAGCGTGTTTTGGTGTGTCATATGGACGGGGAGCGGGCTTTCAGCCCCCTGCCAACGGTGCCAGCAGCGTCACGGTGCAACCGTCTGTCAGTGGGCGTTTTTCCTCGATATCGACTTGTTCGTCGCCGAGGAAAAGCAGGGCGCTTGGTCGGAAGGATCCATCTTCGGCAAAGAGAAGCTCGGCCAAGCGGTCCGGATGGCTGTCCGCAACGTCCTGCATCAGCTGTCGGACGACGCTTCCGGATGCCAATTCGAAGCACTCGCCGCCCACTCCGGCGGCATTCCGCATCTGGGCCACGTATTCGATTCGCACTTTCATGATCTGTGCTCCGGCTCCAGGACTCTGTGCAGGTACGGACCAGCGGTCCGACCTGTGCGGAGGTAGACAACGAGCGGGGGAAGCTTGTAGTGGATCCCCATCGAAATGACACGTTGTCTGGAGCCTTACAATGCGGCTTTCCGCTTCCTGCCGCCACGTTTCAGTGGTGAATAATCCTTGAAGTGCGAGCCCGATTCCTTGTCGCTCTCATTCTGACTCCTGGCCTGCTATGTTGGACCATGTTTCGGTATGCAGACTACTCGCAGAAGTCATCGCACAACAAAAGAGGAGCGGAGCATGTTCATCGACATTCATGTGCATACGCGTGGCGGACGGATGATCGAGAGGCACGGGCAGCCGGCCTATGCCACGCCGGAGCAGTTGATCGAACGATACGACGCGACCGGCGTGGAGCAGGCGGTCATTCTGCCGGGCATAAATCCAGAGTGCGCGTACATGCCCCAGTCGAACGAGGAAGTGCTGGACATCTGCGACCGGTTCCCCGGACGTTTCATCCCGTTCTGCAACATCGATCCGCGGGCGTTGACCAATTCGGCCGAGGCGCCTCTGGGCGATCTGCTGTCGCACTACAAGACGCAGGGATGCAAGGGAATTGGCGAGGTCTGCTCGAATCTTCCCCTGGACGACCCGCTGGTCTTCAACCTGTTCCGGCA
>JAGLDW010000923.1 GCA_023145395.1 Lentisphaeria bacterium
TTTGACAACGGGGAGGACCGCGGCGGCTATCCCAAGACCCCGATTTCCAGGGAGGGCCGTATTCCTCGGCTCATGCGCCAGTATCCGAACCTTCATGGCGATCTATCCGCAGGCAGCGGCTGCAACGCTCTCACGCGGGATCCCGAGTACGGACCGCAGTTTCTCGAGGAGTTCCAGGACCGGTTGCTGTTCGGCACGGATATTTGCGCGCCAGCCACGCCCACGCCTCTGGTGGACTATCTGCTCGAGATCCGGGAGCAGGGCAGGATCTCCGAGACCGTGTTCCAGAAGGTCGCCCGGGAGAATGCGATCCGACTCCTGGAACTTTGATTATGTCTAAAAACGTCTAGCCGTTGGCGAAATCGCGGCAGGCGTCGAACAGCGCGACGATGTTCTCGATGGGCACTTCGGGCTCGAGGATATGCGTGGGCGAGAGGATGAGTCCACCAGACTGGCCGATCGTCTCAACCGTTCTGGCAACGCTTTCGCGAACGTCTTCGGCCGTGCCGAACGGCATGACAGTCTGCGTGCCGACCGTGCCGTCCAACACGAGGTCCTTGCCGTATTCGCGGAAGAGCTTCTGCGGGTCCATGCACTCTGGCTGCACGGGGTTGAGAATGGTGACGCCCACCTCGATGAGGTCGGGAAGGATGCATTCGATGTTGCCGTCGCTGTGGTACCAGACGTCGATATCCGATTTTTCCGCGCGTCCGGCGGCGATGATCCGGGCCAGGCGCGGTTTGAACATGCTGCGCCAAAGCTCCGGGGGGAACATGAGCGCGCGCTGACTGGCCACATCATCGCCCAGGCGGAGGAAATCCGCTCCCGCTTTGGCACCCTCCCGCGCGGTGATGCAGTTGCGGTGCGTGATGCGTTCGAGCAATGCCTCGGCCATGGCCGGGCGCAGCATGAGATCGGTCAAAAACTCCTCGTAGCCGCGGATCTGCCAGGCGGTCTCGTAGGTGTGTCCCACGTTGGCGGCCACAAAGCGTCCCGCCGCGTGCTGACGGTCCACGGACTCTTTCATGTCGGCGCTGGACCAGTCGTCGTATTCGCGCAGGGGGTAGGCCATAATGTCCGCCACGGACTCGGCGCCGACAAGAGGGTGGACAAAACCCGTGAAATGAAAGAATCCCGACGGCGCTCTGCCGGTTCCGTCCGCGCTGATGACCATGCCGTCGGGCACGTCGCGTCCCTCGTAGTACTTCGAGAAGTCGGCTTGCTCGTATCCCTCCGGGGCGCTGAGTGCGACCGAACCGATAGTGTCCATGTCAAAGTGTCCAGCGAGATCTTCGCCGAACTCTTTGACCAGCCTCCCCCTCAGATCGGGTGTGAAATTGCCATAGCGGGGGATGCGGCATCCGGCCTTTCTGGCGATGGTGTCGGTCCAACTCGTGAGACTCTTTGCCATGGCGTGAATCCTTCCTTTGTGGTCGGTCCGTCGGTTTTGCTAGCACCTTGTCAAACATGCCTCGACGGAGCGGCTTCGCAATGCCGGATGTACGAAAATCCACGAGTGTCCACACCTTGAATCTGGGGCGTAAGGAAGCATATTTTATGGGGCGTTGAACCGCAGGTGACCGAGGTTGTTTTGCCTGTGTGTTGAAGACCGCAAGAGCAGATTTCATTTGAGCTGGTGAAAGGGCGTGTGAATCGTGAAGAGCTTTGAGGAACTGTTTGCCGAGTTGTCGGCCAAGTCCGCATCCCGCGATCCGAACTCGGGTACGGTCAAGGAACTTGATCAAGGCATCCATTTCATTGGCAAGAAGATCCTTGAAGAGGCTGGCGAGGTCTGGCTCGCAGCCGAACACGAGGGTGACGAGGCGCTTGCCGAGGAAATCAGCCAGTTGCTGTACCATGCACAGGTGATGATGCTGGCGCGCGGCCTGTCGCTTGATGACATCTACAAATACCTATAGCGGAGGGGAACCCCATGCTGCAAATAGCGCTTCC
>JAGLDW010000924.1 GCA_023145395.1 Lentisphaeria bacterium
AACAAAGGCTCCTTGTCCGAGGATGCCGTCGAACTGGTGAAGTCGGGCGGGTATTCGTGCCGCAGGCATGGGCGCGAACTGATGGTTTTCGATGCGGATAATGCTGTAAAGTTTGTGTTTCTGCGTCCGCGCGACATTGCCGTGTACGTGGGCGATGGCACGGTGGATTTGGGAATCACCGGCCGCGATCTGGTGGCGGACGGCGAGGCCAGGGTGGCGGAGTTGCTGCCCCTGGGTTTTGGCAAATCCACATTCCGCTATGCCGTTCCGGTCGAATGCGACCGTCTTCCCGACGCCTTCGAGGGGATGCGCATCGCCACGTCGTATCCGAAGCTGGTGCGTGAGGACATGGCACTGCGTGGCGTGAGTGTCGAGGTGGTGAAGCTGGACGGCGCGGTGGAAATCTCGGTGCAGCTCGGGGTCGCCGACGCGATCGCCGATGTGGTCGAGACAGGGCGGACACTGGTGCAGGCTGGACTCAAGGTCGTGGGCGAGCCCGTCCTTGCCTCCGAGGCCATACTGGTCGCTCGGGACGCCGCGCTGGTCGAGGAACCGGCGGTACGGACGTTCATCGAGCGCCTACGGGGCATTATTGTTGCCCGCACCTTTGTGATGGTCGAGTACGATGTTGCCGCAGCCTGTCTCGACGAGGCTTGTCGAGTCACTCCCGGCATCGAGTCGCCGACGGTTGCGCCGTTGAGCAAGGAGGGTTGGGTGGCGGTGAAGTCCATGAGCCGTCGGGCGGATGTCAACCGCATCATCGACCAACTTGCCGACCTTGGTGCCAAGGGGATCATTGTCACAGACATTCGCACCTGTCGCATCTGATGCTCTTGTGGACTGTGGCGGAACCTTTGTGATACGGCACGAAGGGGTGAAAGTTGCCTCTTCGTTTGATTTTTTCCATGATCGATTCATCTTTCACGGCGGTTGGCCGGTTTACCAGATCCTCTTTGAATATGATACTGGATGCAACAGGAAGAGAAAAACATGCGCGAGCTGGGATTCGACAATGAGCGGTATCTGAAGGAGCAGTCCGAGTCCATTCTCGAACGGGCTGACATGTTCGAGAACAAATTGTATCTGGAATTCGGTGGCAAGCTTGTCTACGATTTTCACGCGGCCCGCATTCTTCCTGGTTTTCATCCCAATGTCAAGATTCGCCTGCTCGAACGACTCAAAGACGATGCGGAGATCGTGGTCTGCGTCTTTGCCGGCGATATTGAACGCCGCAAGACCCGGGCGGATTTCGGCATCACCTACGATTTGGATGTTCTGCGGCTGATTGACGATTTGCGACGCCGGGATATCCTGGTCCGCAGCGTCGTCGTCACCCGGTATGACCGGCAACCCTCCGCCGACGCCTTCATTCGGCGTCTGGAACGTCACGACATCCGTGTCTACCGGCACGCGGCGATTCGCGGATATCCGTCTGACGTGGAACGGATCGTCAGTCCGGACGGATATGGCGCCAACGAATACATCGAGACCGATCGGCGGATCGTGGTGGTGACGGCGCCGGGACCCGGCAGCGGCAAGCTGGCCACCTGTCTCAACCAAGTGTACCATGAGCATCAGCGTGGAGTTCATGCCGGATATGCTAAGTTCGAGACGTTCCCCATCTGGAACCTGCCCCTCAAACACCCTGTCAACACAGCCTACGAGGCCGCGACGGCGGACCTGATGGACTACAATCTGGTCGATCCCTTCCACCAGGAGGCCTATCAGAAAACCGCCATCAACTACAATCGCGATGTCGAGGCCTTTCCGGTGGTCAAGCACATTCTGCGACGCATCATGGGAGACGATCGCGTCTACCAGTCCCCGACGGACATGGGCGTGAATCGGGCGGGCTTCGCCATTTGCGACGACGAGCTGGTTCGCAAGGCGTCCATCCAGGAAATCATCCGGCGGCTCTTCCGCTACCAATGCGAATACAAGATGGGCCTTACCGAAGTCGAGACCGTGGACCGTGTCCGCGTGTTGATGGTGGAGGTGGGCTGCTCCGAGACGGATCGCCTGGTGGTCGAACCCGCCCGGGAGGCCGCCGCCGTGGCCCGGGAACGAAGTGGTGGTCATGACGGCATCTACTGTGGCGCCGCAGTGGAGCTTGAGGATGGGCGCATCGTGACTGGAAAGAACTCGGTCCTGTTGCACGCGGGCTCGTCTGCGGTGTTGAATGCGATCAAGGTGCTTGCCGAGCTCCCGGAGCCCATTCATCTGCTATCGACTCAGGTTCTGCAGTCGGTTGGCGCCCTGAAGACGGACATTCTGAAAATCGGCGAAGTCAGCCTCAACCTCGAGGAGACGCTGATTGCCTTGAGCGTGAGTGCGGCGGCGAATCCCATGGCTCAGGCGGCCTTGGAGAAACTGCAGGAACTCAATGGCTGCGAGATGCACATGACGCACATGCCGACTCCCGGTGACGAGGCGGGGCTGCGCCGGCTGGGGGTCAACCTGACCTGTGATCCAAACTTCAGCAGCAAGT
>JAGLDW010000925.1 GCA_023145395.1 Lentisphaeria bacterium
CCTCGCCCTTGGTGCGGATCATCGCGGCGCCCTCGTCAATCCGGCGACAGGCCTCGCCAAGATTCCGAGCGCCGCAGACAAAGGGAATGCGGAAGGCGTGCTTGTCGATATGGTTGCGTCCGTCCGCCATCGTCAGCACTTCGCTCTCGTCCACGTAGTCGATGCTCAACGACTCCAGAATCTGCGCTTCCACAAAATGCCCAATCCGCGCCTTGGCCATCACGGGAATGGTCATGGCCTCTTTGATCTCGCGGATCATGCCGGGATCGCTCATGCGGGCCACGCCACCCTCGGCGCGAATGTCCGCCGGCACGCGCTCCAGCGCCATCACAGCCACCGCGCCCGCCTCCTCGGCGATGCGTGCCTGCTCCACATTCGTCACGTCCATGATCACCCCGCCCTTGAGCATCTGGGCAAGCTGCATATTCAGTTCATGCTGGGTTGGATCCATCGTTCTTCTCCTGGTTTAGAGAGCGCATCACTTGTTAATTGACATATATCAATATATCTTCTAGGCATCATCTTCGATATTGTACTACACAACTTCATTCTGACAATCAGATGAGACAGGAAAAATGGCACGTGCTCTCTATGTTCAGCTGGCGGATTGTCTTGAGGACGAGATTCTGCGGGGGATGTATTCTCCTGGCGCCCGTTTGCCGACGACCCGAGAGTTAGCGGTTCGTTTCAGCACCACTCCGGTAACAGTGGGACGTGCGCTCCGCGAACTGCGCGACCGGCATCGGATCGTCTCTCGCGTTGGCAGTGGCAGCTACGTTCTCCATGGTGCGGAGCCAGCGTGCGGTGCCTTTCCCAGGGAGGATCTACGAGAGATTTTCCGTTGCATTCTGGACGAGGACGCGGCCGCCGCGTTCGCCTATGAACCATCAGAGGGCTACGCGCCTCTTGTGGAGGCGCTCCGGGTTCGGATGACCAGGGAGGGGATGGACATTGCCAACGACCGGATCCTGCCGTGCTCCGGCACCCAGCAGGCACTCAACCTCGCCTTTGATGTCCTTCTTCGAGAGGGGGATTGGGTTCTTGTCAGTTCTCCCACCTATCCGGGAGCGCTCAGACTGCTTGCACAGCGCGGAGTGCGCATCGAGAGCATGCCCATCGGCGCGACGGGACCGAATCAACGCGAACTCCGCAGAATTTTTGCGAGTCGTCCCCTGCGCATGGTCTACGCCACACCTGTGTACCACAATCCGACTGGACGTTGCTGGCCCGCCGAAATCGCGGACGAATTGCGGCGCCTCTGCGATGAACATGGAGTCTATCTGGTGGAGGACGATCCCTGCAGCGACCTGTCCTTTGGCGCGTCGGTCCCGCGCCCTATCCGCATGCGCTGCGGCGCCTCGCCATACCATCTGTACATCCACAGCTTCTCACGCAGTTTTCTTCCCGGCGCCAGACTCGGTGTCTGTGTGGTCCCCCATCTTCTCCATGCTCCGCTCAGCGAAGCCAAGCGGGACCAGGACCTCTGCACATCCGGCTTTTTTCAGCGTGTCTTCCACCGTTTTCTCGAATCGGGAGCGCACGAGGACCGGATCCAGCGCATGAATCAGCTCAACGAGTCTCTTTTCCCGCAATGCATGGCTCTCGCCACTGCGTTCGCAAATGAGACGGGGGTGGATATTGTTCAACCCGACGGTGGGTTCTCCCTCTGGTGCGCCCCTCCTCCGGGCAGCGACGTGTCCAGCTTCTTCCTCGAGACGGCGCGACAAGCGCTTCCCGTGCTCGACGGCGCAAAATATGAGGCGGTACCGACCCATGGAGGATCCTTTGTCCTGTCCTTTCCCACGCTTGATCCGGACGAATGGAAACGCGTTCTGGATGAGCTTGCGGCCATCCTCGCATAGCGTGCCCGCCGCCCTTGTGGTGCGGGACGTCACCGGACCGTGAGTATGCCCTCGGTCCCGGAGGTCCCGAGCCACTGGTATGAAGCGGAGCATGCCCTCGGTCCGGAGGTCCCGAGCCACTGGTATGAAGCGGAGCATGCCCTCGGTCCGGAGGTCCCGAGCC
>JAGLDW010000926.1 GCA_023145395.1 Lentisphaeria bacterium
CCTGACTTCGTTGCTTCTCTCGGGACACACCTTAAGGTGTCTCCATTCGCTCGCGCCTCGTCAGGAAGCAAAATGAACAGCAGTCCCGCAGTGCGGGATGAAGTTTTTTACGTGCCGACCCAAAGGCAACTGTCGTTTGTGCGCGTTGTGTCACAATTTTCGAATCTCAATGACGCTAGATAGGAACACGTATCATGGGTGACTGTAGAATTCTCGATAGCTGGGTGTCATATGGTCCGCGTCCTGGGCGGCATGAGCGTGAGCGCTGGACGTTGGATCAGCTTGTGGAGGACCTGGACTTCTACGGGATTGCTGGTGCGCTGGTTCGCCATGAACAGCTGCTCTGCTACGATTCAATGTTTACGAACCGTCGGGTTGTTCGTGAATTGGAGGGTCGGCGCGACCGACTGTTTCCATGCTGGGGCGCCATGCCCGCCAATGCAGGTGACTTTCCTCTGGCACCCGATTTTGGTGCTGAAATGGACGATGCGGGGGTGCGTGCTGTCCTGCTCACTCCCGCGTTGCATGGGTACCCAATTCATCCGGATGTTCTGACACCACTTGCACGGGAAATGAACCGTCGCGGAGTGCTCATCGCCATCACTCTGACGGAGCTTGGGCGTTCCTATGGCGCCGCAGTCGCATTGTGTGGCGCATTTGCGGAATGCCCGGTGTTGATTGCCGAAGCCACGTGGGCTGATTGGCGCCTGGTGGCCAGCATTCTCGATGCCTGCCCGAACGCCTGCGTCGAGTTCAGCGCGTTCCAGGCGAATCGCGGCGTGGAAGTGTTTGCGGAGCGTTATGGGATCGAGCGGGTTTATTTTGGCTCGGGCCTTCCTCGGCGTTCTGCGGGCGCCGCTCGGGGGTTTGTGGACTGGTCTCTGCTCTCCGATGATGACGCAGCGCGCTTTGCAGGTGGAAATCTAGCCGATGTTCTGGATGTGGAGATCCCCCCTGCACCCGCACTCGATGATTCGGCCGATGCCATCACGCTCACAGCTCGATCTGGCGCGCCGCTGGACCTTCCTGTGCTGGACGCGCATTGTCATGTTCTGGATGATGGTCTGAATGGAGCGGGTGCTCGGTATGTCATGATCAAGGGCGACAGTCTGAATATGCTGGAGCTTACGCGACGGATGGGTGTGGATCTCACTGCGATGATGAGCTGGGCCGGCACCGTGAGCAATGATGCGCCCACGGGCAACGCTCTGATCGAGCAGGTGGTGGCCCGGTCGCCCGAGGAGATTGTTGGGCTCTCGACCTGTGATCCCAGCCATCAGACTACCGAAGAGATTGTCGCCTTGTGCGAGCGTTTGCATGGGGAACTCGGGTTTCGCGGCTGCAAGCCCTACCACCAAAGCCGCACGTCGTATAGTGCACCCGGGTATACTCCCTACTGGGAATACGCCAATGCCCACCATCTGTACGGCTTGCTCCACATCGCCGCGCATGCGGGGGGGATGGGTGCCGCGGCCGAGCTGGCGGGCAAATACCCGGACGTGACCTTCCTAATCGCCCACTCGGGAAGCAGCTGGCCCTTTGCGCAGGAGGTGGCGGATCTGGGGAAGAAATATGACAATGTCTGTGCCGAGCTTACGTACACGGCCGCCTTGAATGGTGTGGTGGAGTGGCTCTGCGAGCAGCTTGGTTCCGACCGCGTTCTGTTTGGTACCGATGCCCCCATGCGGGATCCAAGGCCCCAGCTTGGCTGGTGTGTGCACACGAGGCTGAGCGAGGAAGACAAGCGGCGGGTCCTGGGTGGAAACTTCGCCCGTATTCTCCTCCGAGGGAATCTTCCCGGGCATGCGCTTCCAGCGGTGGTGGAGCAAGCCGCACAGTGAGTGCGGCACCCGTGCTTTTCCAGGATCTGCGCTCCATACCCGGGTGCGTGGCGGTCGGGGACGACCGCCTTCCAGGCGCCGTTGTCAGCGGTCGAGGATGAGCCGTGAGTCCTCGGAGCGATAGACACCCACCTGTTTGCCATTGGTGTCCAGCAGTACCATCTCTGCGTAGTAGCGCCTCTTGTCGTTGCGGAATTGGTTCAGTCTGGTCGCCCAGAACTGGATGCAGGAACTGATGATTCTGAAACGCTGTGCATAGGGTTGTTTGACAAAACTATCCGGGACGACAAGATGGAGGATCGCATCCGCGCCCCTCACTTCGACGTACATTTTCGACACGATTTTGGTCTCGAGTCTCCGTTGCTGCGCCAGCATCCAGCCCGCGAACTCCTTGAGAGGAGGCTTCATGTAGTCGGGCGTGACGGAGGTGGTTCCTTCGCGGATTTCTCCCCGCTGGTGCTCCTTGACGAGTTCTTTTTCGCGTTTTTCGATCGAGGCGAGACAGTTCCTGGCTAGGCTGTCGAAGGTTCTCTGAAGGGTGACGCCGCTGATGCTCTCGCCTCTTCCCGCGCAGTTGATGCAGGTTTGGGTGATGGTGCCCTCTCCCTTGCAGTGCGTGCATTTGTTGTCGGTTCCATGTCCGGTTCCCGTCCCGTTGCACTTCGCGCAATTCCCCAGAGTCGTGCCCTTCCCCTCGCAGTCCAGGCAGCGTGTGCTGATGGAACGTGGTAGGTACTTGGCGTAGGCGCTGTCAGAATATTTCTTGCGAAGCATGGTGCGCAATGCCGGGTAGGTGTTCTGTTTCCCGGTGTGAAGGACGCCAAGAATGGCCAAGTGCCAGAAGGCCTGTTTGACATCGGATTCCGGCAGTTTTCCCGCCACCGCCATGAACCGGGCACGGGCGTTGGCGTCCCGAGGTTGCCTGCCATAGTCGAGAAGCGCTTGTCGGGCCTGCTCGAGTTGTCTCGCCTCGACTCTTGGATCGACTGGATTGGGAGATGCACCGCCGTCGGGCGCTGCCAGGCATGCGGATGTGGTCAGCATCAGGGCGAGAAGCACGGTAGTTCGACGAACAGAACTCATTCCGTGTCTTCCCTATCTGCCAGGTGAGTAGTGGTGTTGGCTGTTTCGGACAGTTCCAGCGGCATCGCCCGCGCTTTGTCTCGCAAGGCCAGTCGCCCCATGACCGCCTTGCGGATGGCTGCGGTGGCCTCAAACGCGGAGTCCGCATCCTCCCGCAGGGGAGGGACATCACCGTAGATCTGCCGTGATCTGGCCAGCGAGATCGTGGCAAAGTTTCCTCCCATTCCTGCGTCACGCCCCATAATCCAGTCGGCGAACTCGAGGGCGTCAAGGTTTCCTGGGCGGCGGCAGTCGATCAGCGCCAGTAGCCGTTGGCTCATCAGATAGCACATGCCAACCACGACGGCAGGGTCGTCATGGCGCGCCTTTTCAAGCTGTTCCCATAGCTTCCCGCATTGCCACTTTTCCTTCCAGTCGGTGCAGCATCGGCGGATTCGGCCGCGCTGTTTCCAGATCGCGTAGAGAACGAGCCAACAGGCGACGAAGCAGGCGTAGGCCATGAGGCTCAACTCCTGGAAGAAACGGGCAATGCGTCTGGCCGTCCCAAGACTTCGCTCCCACAGCGTGGTGGCCCAGTCCATGGCGCCCGTTTTGAGTTCCTTCCAGAGAGTTCGCATATACTCGTTCACGAGGGCCATTGCGGCCTGTATGAGCTGTTGCGCGTCCGGGTCTGCCGTCTGGGCGTCGAGAACCGCCTTTTCGTAGATCTTGTCGTAGGCTTTCTGGAGATTTGTCTGCTCCTCGGTCGCGTCGTCGGACGACGACTGACTCGTGTCGTTTTTCGCCGTTTCTGGTTTCTTGAGCGGAAGGCTGAGTTCGGGCGGATGGGAGGCCCATTCCTCACCGAACGGATCCATGAGGCCGTGGAAGAACGTGGGGGTTGTGTCGAGCCTCAGTTCGCCGGGG
>JAGLDW010000927.1 GCA_023145395.1 Lentisphaeria bacterium
AACATCTCCATCCACGGAACGCGCATAGCCTCAGGCATTCCGTGCGAAGGACACATCACCGCGCTGAACTCATCCAGTTGCCCTGCATGAGTAACCTCAGCAACCCTCAACTTCAATCCAGTTTCAAGGTTCGCGTTCAGCAGTTCGACACCCATACCCCACTGCGACGCGGCACTCACAAAGCCATGCTCCGCCAACATCCTGCCAAGGCCCTCCGGTGTGGGCAGTGCGCCCAACCACCATGTGATGGGGACCCTGTTCTGCATGGCAAGACAGATAGACGTTTCCACGTACGCCGCTGCATTGTCCTCATCCAGGCGCGGCTTCATGAAAACGTTGAACTGTGGGAAAGGAAGTGAGGTCATCACATACGGCAGCGCCTCTTCACAACAAACGCTCGTCGACTCACACGCCCCACCGGCCATGTAGCTCTGGGTCGTGTTGCAATCAAGCGCCTCCAGCACCGCCTGTCGCGACCACTGTTCCAGCACCTGCTCACACACCATTTCACACCTCCATTGCGCCGATTATGTTCCAGTCAGCCCTTTTTCCACAATCCCCAAATGGTCCACTGGACTTGACAGGACTGTCCAACACCATTACGTTGCATGCGGATAATCCGCATGCGGCATTCATGCCGCTGAGGCCAAAGGAAACGCAACGATGTCAGACCCGAGCACACAACTCTGCTTCAAGCTAGGACGCGTGGTGCGACGTGTGCAACAGTATTACGAAGCACGCCTCTCCCCGTTTGGCATAACCGTGTCGCAATTCTTTGTACTGGATGCACTCTGGTCCCGGGACGGCATCACCATAGGCGAACTGGGAGAAAAGGTCGCGCTGGACACTTCTACGCTCACGGGCATTCTCGACCGTCTTGAGCGCAGCGGGTTCGCCGAGCGCCACCAGAACCCTGCCGACCGTCGCTCCATGCTGGTCACGCTCACAGCCCGCGCCCGAGACCTGGAGGCACAGGTAATGCCGATTGTGGACGAGCTTGACGTCACTTTGCGCCACCCCTTCTCTGCAGCGGACATGTGTGTTTTCGAGCGGC
>JAGLDW010000928.1 GCA_023145395.1 Lentisphaeria bacterium
CCCTCGGTCCCGGAGGTCCCGAGCCTCAAACCACCCACAAACCACCCACAAACCACCCACAAACCACCCTCGGTCCCGGAGGTCCCGAGCCACAAGCTACACGTCGGCGTCGATTGCGCGTCGCAGTGTCTCGGAGAGAATGAGTCCATGCCCCTTCAGCCTGGCTGTGTCATTCACAGCGTTCCCCAGCACGTCGAACCGACGGTTTTCGCCAGACCCGATCAGGCCAGCGATGGGTTCCCCAAGATGGGCCTTGACCCCGAGACTCGTGTCCGGGGCAACATCCGCCAGCCACGCATTGGTCTCGTTCCGCAACTCCGCCAGACACTGCACCGCCCCTGCGGCACGATCACCGGGGAACACCATCAGCACCGCATCGCCGATGTATTTGACGACCCGACCATCCGCTGCGGACACCGCCGTCTCAACCCGCCCGTAGAATGCATTCATCCAGGCGAACACTTCCTCGTCCTCCAGTTTGGCCGCATGCTTGGCAAAGCCCGCGATGTCCGCAAACGCGATGACCAACGACATTCTGACAGGTGTCTCAGGACAATGCATGACCTTCTCCTTTGGTACCACTCAGCAACTGCGAACTCCGCAAATCCTGGAGGGCGAGCGGCCCGCGAGCCGTGCCCTGCGAACTCCGCAAAACCGAAAAATCAATCCAACTGGATGACGCGGATGTTGTCCCACCAAAGCTCCGTGCGGTAGGTGCGCAGCCCGATCAGCCCCTCTGCCAAGGGGTTCGGATCGACCGCTTCCAGGTACTTTTCCCCATTGACTTCGAAGGTGATGCGCCCTGCTTTTCGTATGATGACGCAATGGTAGGTGACACCAACCTCGCAGGAACCGCCAAAGCTCTCGTTGATGAGATTGAACCCCGGGCAGCGGCGCATGCGGAAGCGCGCTTTGTTCGAACCGTCCTCGTGCAGTCCTCCAGTGCCTTTGGCATCCTTGAGGAACGTGACGATGTAGCCGTTCAGGTCATGGTACCTCTTGTAGCCACCATCCGCACGGTCCGCTTTCGTCTTCTCCATCGGTTGTCCGGTAGGATCCGCGTAGTAGAAGAAAAAATTGATATTGTTCACATCGACTTCAGAGTGAATGACATGGGCGTCGTATTCGATGCGAACATCCCCGCTGACAGGTGTGCGACACCAGGCCGTGGCCACATAGCCCGGGCCGACCTCCGGCGGATCCGCCTTCATGTACAGGCGTCCATCGACAACACGCACCTCCTGGCCGCCTTCGACCCACCAGTTGTCCATTCCCGCCTCGAATGTCTCGTTGATCAGCATCTTTTCCATCATCAAACTCCCACATCCACAACACATGCAAAGCAGGCCGAGGGCACACGCCGTCTTTTTCATTCTGGGTCTCCCGTAGTCAGAGGTGGTGATCCATGTCCGCCAATGCCATCCTGGCCAATGCCGCGGTGTAGTTGACGGGGGCGTGGTCGCTGGCCAAGCTTGGAGGACTCAACAGTCTCCGCGGCGTGTTTCTATCGACTGCAAGGCGAATCTCGGCGCCGAGATGACGGTATCCGCCCGGCCAGCGCCAGGGCATCCGCGTCACGCAATCTCTGCCGTTGACCACGCGCCACACCGTCTGCGTGCTGAGCGTCTCCGCAAACTGGGCATCCCCTAGGCGCGGCATGCCGAACGTGTGGACTTCGCGCACTCTCTCGCCCAGACGATTGGCCATCAGCACGGCGTGTGTCGCGCCCAGGCTATGCCCCGCTAGATGCAATGCACCGGATGCCTTGGCCACCAAATCCCGCAGTGCGATCCAGTGTTCCTCCAAGCCGGCCAGGAAGCCGCGATGCACTCGTCCGCTTTCGCCCAGTCGCTTGGGAAGAAACCGCGCGTTGAGACGCCAGGCCTCCAAGGTCGCCGTGCCGCGGAAAATCAGGAACGAGACCCGCTCGCCCCAGACACCGCCCTCCCCTTCCACAAGCATGGCGAAAAACACCCTGTCGCCCACCGATCCCCGCTCGCGCAATCCCACTCGCGCCAACTCGGGCGCCCGTTCCTCCTTCGTCCACTTGTACGCCAAACGGCACAGTTCCTGCGCCCACCAGGCCGATTGTGGATCGAACGAGTCTCCATCCGGCTGAAAGCGACACCCCTCCAACTCGGCGAAAAAATCGCCTCCAAGCCAAGGCTTGAGCAGAAGCTCGTAGCTGCGTTCGTATGGGAACACGACGGGCATGTGATTGGCTGCCTTTTCCAGTCCTGCGGACGCACGGAATGTTCCCCTCAACATACCGCCTAGCCAAGGCGCATCAACGAAGTGCGCAGACTCTTGTGGTTCGGC
>JAGLDW010000929.1 GCA_023145395.1 Lentisphaeria bacterium
GCTCCTACGGGACGAGCCGTCCCGAACCACTGATTACATTCTGAATTTCGTTTGAGGGACAAGGAACCGCCATTGTCGCATTCGGACTGGGCAGTGCGGACAAAACACCAACGGAACTCGAAATGTGAGTAAAGTTATTTCCGCGCGGACCCTAAGGGAGGCATTCCGTGCGTTGGCCCTGTATTCTATGAGCCTCTTTGTAGATCGTGGACGCAACATGAGTTTTGAAGGCTGGCGAAATGGGCATTGTCGAGACATCGGGCTACCTCCAGGGCACGGAACGCGCGCTCTACGGCACACTGTATCTGCCAGATCCGTCTGCGGAGTCCGCAGGAAGAGCACTGGTGCTGGCGGAGCCTTTTGGTGAAGAAAAGAAATGCGCGTACCGGCTGCTTGTGCGTCTGGCGCGCGCCTGCGCCGCCGCCGGCTGGCCCGTTCTCCGCGTCGATGTGAGCGGAACCGGCGAGAGCGGTGGTCTGCACGAGGAGGCGACCCTCGAAGCCTGGCGGGAGGACATGGGCGCCGCTGTCCGGACGGTACTCAACCTGCCGGGCGTGACCGGATGGTGTGCATTGGGTGCGCGCTTTGGCAGCTTGCTGGCTGCGGAGTCCGCAGTCGAGCACGAAGCGAACGCCTTGATTCTCCTCGAGCCATTGCTCTCGGGCGACGATTTTCTGAACGACCTGGAGCGCAGGCAGAAGATCAAGGACATGATGGGGGGCAACCGCGATGCGGAATCGGCCGGCGAGTGCTGGCAACGGGGGGAGACGGCCGACTTTGGCGGATTCGCCGTGGGCAGCGCATTCGCGGAACAGGTCCGGGAACTTCGCTTGGTCGAGGCTCTGGGCAAGCTGCCCGAAGACACTTCGCTGCATATCCGCCGAGTATCCGGAAGCACCAAGCTTCCACCTGCCTGGAAACCGCTCGAGCAAGCAGCGATCTCCTCTGCGGGCGGTAGCTTCGAGATTGTGAGGGACAAGCCATTCTGGGGGCAGCTTGAGTACTACGAATCGGACACTGTGATCGACAGCGTGCTTCAGATTCTAGTGGGTCTTGCCACGACGCATGCGGACTCCGCAGAGCACCCGGCCGCGATGGAGTCAGCTTTCGCCAGCGAGGCATGCGTGATGCCGGAGGTTTTGGAGTCTCCTGTCTCACTGGAGGTGGAGGGTGCCATGGTCGCGGGGATCCTGTCCCGCCCCCGCGAGAGCGTGTCTGGAAGTGTGGGTGTGGTGTTCGTGCATGGATGGAGTGGCAACCGAAGCGGTCCGCACGGGATCCTGACCGAGTTCGCCCGCCGCTGCGCGACCGACGGCGTGCCCAGTCTGCGTTTCGATTTTCGCGGACGCGGGGAGAGTGCTGGAGAGGGGCTGGAATCGACGTTGCCGAGCATGGCGGACGACCTGCTTGCGGCAGCGTCCCTGTTTGCGGAGACCGCAGGTGTGCGGCGGATCGTGTACGTGGGCATGTGTTCGGGAGGAAATGTGGCCATCGGCTCGCTGAAGCGCCTTCCTCTGGCCGAGGGACTGTTCCTGCTCTCCGTCTACCCGTTCTCCGACGGGGATGCATTCGCCCGCGACGTGCATCGAACACGACACTACGCGAGCGTCTATCTGCGCAAGGCGCTGCATGGAGACACCTGGCGACGCTTGTTCCAGGGGGATGTAAGCGTGCGCGGGGTGATGAACGTCCTCTTCGGGCATTTTCTCAAGCGCGGAGGCAACAAGAGGAAAGAGGGAGAGGCGCAGGAGACTGCACCCGCATCCAAGACGGCATCGCCCGTCGCTGCGGAGAGCCGGAAACAGGAAAGCGAAGCACCCAAAAAGCATTTGGCGAACTTGCGGCCGAACTTGCCGGGCGTGATGGTGTACGGCGATGTCGATCCGGATGCGAAGGCGGCGCGAGCCTACTACGGAAGCTACGTGAAAGAGAAGGCGCTGCCCATCGAATTCCGTGAAATCGAAGGCGCAAATCACAATTTTTCGAGCGTATCGTGGAAAAAGACTCTTGGCGATTGGCTAGTGCAATTCTGCACCCGCATCGCTGAGGAACAATGAGAACGAAAGCAGTGTCCCCGGGAGGGCGAAGCTCCCGCTGAGCCACCTGTCCACAAAACGAGAACAAGGAAAGAAACGATGAAGTGCATTCGCATTGACGAATCCATGCTGGAAGGTGCTGTGTCCTGCGAACGTGGAGATGGCTGGATCCGTCCCTGGCGCCTGAATTTCGCGGAACTTCCGTTGTATGCTCCGGACGAGGGTCTGCCCTTGCGGGCCGTGATGAGCGCGGGCGTGCGTCTCCACATCCGAACGGATTCGTCATCCCTGGGCCTGCGTTTTCTCGCGACCGAAGCGACTCGCTCCTTCGATTTGACCATCGACAACGAGTTGCTCGAGACCCAGCATGTGCCCGCGGGAACGGAGGAGCTTCTCTTCGAAGATCTTCCCGAGGGCGAGAACACCTTGGAACTCTGGCTTCCCATGGGGCAGGAAAGTCATCTGGTCTCCCTCGACATCGACGACGGCGCCACTTTCGAGGTGCCCGTGGACACGCGACTACGCTGGATCACCTACGGCAGCAGCATCAGCCACTGTGGCAGCGCGCATAGTCCGGCCCGCACCTGGCCTGCGACGGCGGCCCGGGCGCGCAATCTGAACCTGACCTGCCTCGGCTACGGTGGCCAGTGCCACCTGGATCCGATGGTGGGGCGCATGATCCGCGACCTGCCCGCCGATCTGATCACGCTGAAACTGGGGATCAATGTTCAGGGCTCGGGAAGCTTGAATGCCCGCACCTTCCCGGCGGCCGTCATCGGTCTGGTCAAAACCATCCGGGAACGTCACCCGTCTATCCCAATCGGTCTGATCTCCCCGATCATCTCACCTCCGCGCGAAGAGACGGACAACGCGGTGGGCCTGTCGCTGGCGAAGATGCGGGTGATCATCGCGGACTGCGTGAAACGACTACAGGACTGCGGCGATGCGAAAATTGCCTATTTCGATGGGCTGGAGTTGTTTGGCGAGAGCCTTGTCGAGGACTATCTGCCCGACCTGCTCCATCCCAATGGCGACGGCTACGAGATCATGGGGCAGAATGCCGCCGAGCAGATCCTGGACCGTCTGCTGCTATAGTGCCTGCACGGAAAGTTCTTCATCCCGCACCGCAGGACTGCTGTTCATTTTGGTTCCTGATAGAGCGGCGGACCTCTCTGGAAGCTACCGCTATTTCAAGTCGGCGGGCACTAGATTCTCCATCGTGACCATGGGTTGCACTAGATCAGCAAGACCCACGTAGGCGGAGCAGATGTAGAGCCACTCGTCGGGCACCGTAGTAGTCTCTGCATTCATGATACGGTGAATGGACTCCACGGAACTGGTTGAGAACAGCGCTGAAGCCGCATCCATGATCCGAAGCTGAATTTCGGGTCCTTTGTCCAGCTTCTCGCGACAGTAGACAAGTCCGTCGAGGTCCATGGCGGATTTGCCCCGCCTTCCGAGCCACCAGGACGAGCCATCATTTTTCATGCGTGAGGTGAAGGCTTTGTCGAGATAGGCGGCATAGACAGCCTTTCGTTGCGGACTCTGCGTGAAGGCATGGGCCCAGAAGTAGCTCTCGCAGAAGGCGCCGGAGAGCAACTCAGTCCGGGGCATCAGCCAGTCTGCATCTACTTCGGCCATGGCTTCATGTTGCCTCTTGCCGGTCAACCGCGCGAAAGCGTATGCCGCAGCCAGACTGCAACC
>JAGLDW010000093.1 GCA_023145395.1 Lentisphaeria bacterium
CGCCGCCACGACTTGATCTTCATCCCATGTGTGGGCCCTGGCTACATTGACACACGGATTCGCCCCTGGAACAGCGCAACCACGCGATCAAGAGATGACGGAAGCTATTACGACCGCATGTTCAAAGCGGCGATGGATGTGGAGCCACCGCTTATCGCAATCACGTCTTTCAACGAATGGCACGAAGGAACCCAGATTGAACCGGCCGTTCCGAAAACAATCGAGGGCTATACTTACGAAGACTACGCGCCACTGGAACCAGGCTACTATTTATATCGCACGCGTTTCTGGGTAGACATGTTTCCCGGAACACCCGTCAAATGAGACGGGGAAGGCAAGTTCACCCGGCCCCCCTACCGTTCCGGTAGTCGCGTATAAAAAATCTGATACAGGCCGCCCGAACCAGTAGGTCGTCCCGCCCACGCGAGCCGGTTCCCGGAGAGCGACGCATCGAAGTCCCCGAAATCGTTGTCGGTAATCTGTTCGATCGAAATACCGTCCCAAAGGTAGATCTCCCAGTCGTGTCCGTCCCACCCCTCGAAGGCGATCCAACCATCGTCCAGGGATGGATCGTAGCCTTCGCCGATCTCCTGGACCGTCGCTCCGTTCCAGTACTTGATGATGGCCGGCTGCGTGCTCCACTCGTAAGCCAGCGTGCCGCTATCGAGTGAGAAGTTGTGTCCAAAGCTGTCACCCAGGTCGTCGGTGATGTCTCGCCGCGTGCCGGTCCACATGTAGGTCAGCGTCTCACCGGTTCCCGTACGATCGACCCTTTGCCACACCACCGTGTGGTCGTCGGCAGCGAGATTGATGTTGGTGTAATCGCTCGTGGAACAGCATTCGTCCGTCAGGACGATCTCTTCGTGTGAGCTCCCGTTCCAGTAATGGATCTCCTCGAACATCGTGAACCCGTGCTGCCAGGCGAAATCCCCACCACCGGCCAGCTCCGGGAACCAATCCTGCACATCGTTGTCGGTGACGGCCCGGAAGCGCGGAATGCTCTGGAACGAGTAGACGAAAATCTCCCAGTCGTCCCCCGCCTTCTCGCGGCCCATCCAGACGATCTTTTCCCTGCCGTGCGACGAGGGGTGCATCTTTTCACCGCCATTGTCGGTCAACACGGTCGGCGAGGCCGTCGCCCCGCCCAGGCCGGCGATCCAGATCTCTTCAGCGTCCGCCACTCTCAATCCGACCCACGTGACAAAGCCGTCATCCAGGCAGGGGTACCTGTTGCTTCCCTCGTGCGTCAGTTGGACGATGTCGAACGTCCCCGGAATGTGACCGTGCGCAACGTTCGAGAGGCCCGACCAGTTTCCGGATTCATCCACCGCTTTCAGGGCGACATGGAAATCGGGTACCGGCGGCGTTTCGATCTGCGCGGATTGCTGGCTGCCGGCCGGGGTCGGCGTCGGACA
>JAGLDW010000930.1 GCA_023145395.1 Lentisphaeria bacterium
CGACGAGGATGACCAGGAGCGCCGCAATGAGCGCCGAGCTTTCCACGCTGCGGATGGCACCCATCACGTAGGTGCTCTCGTCCTCCACAAAGCCGAACTTGACATCCGCCGGTATGTCGCCGCCTTCCTGCAGTTCGGCCAGACGGGCTTTGACGCCCTCAGCTACGGTGACTGCATTGGCCGCGTACTGCTTCAGTACTTTGAACTCAATGCAGGGTTTGCCATTGAAGTGCGTGTTGATGCGCATCTCTTCGTGCGAATCCTCCACTCTGGCAACATCCTTGATGTAGATCTCCTCACCGCCTGGCCCCCTGGCCACGACGACATTCTCAATCTCCTCGAGAGTCTCGAATTCTCCCATGGTCCTGGCGATGATCTCGCGCGGCTCAATAGTCACGCGCCCGGCAAACGTCTCGATATTCTCGTCATGAAGCGCCTTGGCGATGCGGGCTGGCGAGAGCTTGTAGGCTTGGAGGCGGATCGGGTCGAGATGGACGCGGATCTCGCGTTCCATCCCCCCAACGATTTCGGCGCCGGCCGTGCCTTTCACCGTTGCCAGCCGGTCGATGAGCCAGATGTCCGCCCATTCGCGCAACCAGACAAGATCGTGATCGTCGGCAGTGAGCATGATCTCGATTACCGGCAACTGCGATGGATCGGCTTTGATGATGACAGGCGGATCCATGTCTCGCGGCAGTTTCTTCGCGACTCGCCCCATGGCGGCGACCACATCCTGAAAGGCGACTTCCACATTTACGTCGTAGGAGAAGTTCACCAGCAGCGTGTACATGCCTTCGATGCTGGACGACTCGATGTAGTCGAGGCCATCCACTGTGGCAATCACCTCTTCCAGAGGATCGGCGACGTTGGTTTCAATGTCGTCCGCCGTCGCACCGCGCCACCAGATGTGAATCTTCACCATCGGGTAGGAGATGTCGGGCAGATAGTTCACGTCAAGCTGCGTCAGGCTGAACAGACCGGTGGCAAGGGTCGCCACAACCAGCACTGTGACAGCAACGGGGCGTTTGAGTGCGGCAAGAGTAATCTTCATTTCACTTCATCTCCCGTCGCCTTGCCCTTGCCTGGAGCATTGGGCGACTTATTCTTGCCAGAACCGTCAACTGGCTTTCCCAGCCGGATCTTAACGCCATTTTTCAAGTTCAGATTCCCGACGACCACCACTTGGTCGCCTATTTGCACACCCTCGACAATCTGTACCAGCGTGCCCTGTTCCAGTCCGATCGTAACTACCCGCTTGACCGCCTTGCCATCCTGAATGACAAAGACAACTTTATTGCCTCTAGGCGTGGTCACGATGGCCGCATCGGGAACCACCACGGCATCCTCCACCACTCGACCCCGCACCGACAGTCTGGCGAACAGGCGTGGAATCAGTTCGACAGGATCGATGATTCTCACCTCGATGATGCGTGTGCGAGTATTCCATTCGAGCCGCGGATGAACTCTCTCGATCTTCCCCTTGAACGTCTTCCTCGGATACGCGTCCAACTGAACGCTCACCTCGGTGCCTTTGTGGATGTTAGCCGCGCAGTTTTCAGGTAAACCAGCCTGCACGATGAGGGACGAGGGATCCATCATTTTTAGCAACGGTGCACGCGGGATGGCCAGATCGCCGGGGCGAACCAAAACCTGTGTGATTACGCCCGCAAAGGGTGCCTTGAGCAGGCATTCGTCAATCTTTGCCTGGGCAAGCGCGCGCTTGGCATCCGCCTCGTCCACGGCAGCCTGCTGAATGGCGATCTCCGTTTTTGTCGGTCCTGCTATCAGCATGGCCAGCTTCTCCTTGGCGGCCTGGAGCTGCGTCTGGCATTTGATATGACTGACACGGGCTTTCTCGACCATCTCCGCAGGAAGAGAACCACTCTCGACCAACGACTGTGTCCGCCCCAAGTCTGCTTTGGCGAACTCCGTGCATCCCTCCAGGTTGCGCACCGACTCCCGTGCTTGCGCGATTTCTTCCGGGCGTGTGCCAGCCTTCAAATCCGCCAGTTTGGCACTCGCCACAGCCAGCACGGCCTCGGTCGCCGACAGCTCCCCCCGATACAACGGGCGGTTGATTTCGATCAGTTTCTGTCCAGCCTTCTCGATGCGGTCTCCCTCGCGCCAGGGACAGTACGCGATCGGGCCCTCAACGGTGGCCTGCAGTGTCACCGTGTTGACGGCGACCACGTCTCCGGTTGTCTCCAAAGACTCCACCAGGCGGACTTTCCTCGCCACGGTGACTTCCACTCGGCTGGGTTTCTTGACCTTCGCCTGTTTCTTCTTGGCTGGCTTGCATCCAGTCACACCGACCAGAGTCGCCCCGAGGGTCGCGACTGCTAGAGCATAGCTTCCTGTCTTCACTGTCTTTCTCCAATTCACTGTTTGATGATGACGCATACGTTGTGATGAGTTGCGGTTAGCCCATGTCTGAGAGAATGTCTGTTCTCTCGT
This sequence comes from Lentisphaeria bacterium, assembly GCA_023145395.1. GTDB lineage: Bacteria > Verrucomicrobiota > Lentisphaeria > Oligosphaerales > Lenti-02 > JAGLDW01. Next base: position 2,455 of record JAGLDW010000930.1, read on the forward strand.
TCACGGGGATCAGTAACACAGGCGCCATGGAGTGACGCGCCACATTGTGACTGACGCTGCCGAGGAAGAGCTCGCTTACGAAACCCCGTCCATGCGTGCCCATGACGACGAGGCTCGCGCTGTCTTTTCCAGAGTGCTTGAGGATTTCTTCGGAGGGTGAGCCATAGGGAATATTCAATTCGACATCCACGTCTCCCTCCTCCATCAACCGGTCTCTCAGCTTCTCGAGCCGCTCCCGATCGATGCGATTGAACTCCTCCAGACGGTCCGCGAGATGCTTGCCTAGACCAGCTTTACTCTGGACATGGAGAAGAGTGACGCAGGGGGCGCCTCGCCGGACAAGTTCCCGCACGCAGGAAAATGCGCATTTCGCATGATCGGAGAAATCGGTCGGAAAGAGGATGTGACGCCGAAAGTCACAGCCTTCCCCCGTACATTCAATCCGCCCGGCATCCTCGTTCCGAGTCAGCCGAACAATCAACAGGGGTTTCGTCGCCCGATGAATGAGTTCTCCGGCCGTTTCCCCCAAGAGAACTTCACTCGTAAAATTGTGTCCATGGGAGCCCGCCACGATGAGAGAGCAGTCCCGTTCCTTTGCAATACGGGGGATCTCGATCCCCGCCAGGCCGGATTCCACCACGATGGTTGTCCGGATGCCCTGCTGTTCCAGAATCTCCTTCTGTTGGCTCAGGGTCGATTCGATATGGGCCTTGATCTGATTCGGGAATGCGACGTGCTCGTGAATCGAGAAGCATTGTGCGAGCACGCACTCCCGAACACCAAGCTGGCGCAGCGCTTCGCCGCGTCCGACTACAGCGGTCGATGCGGGCGATGAATCCGTGGCAATGAGTGCGCGAGAAAACATGAAATGCGCTCCATTCGAAGGTTCGGTTAGCCTCTGTGGCCTGTCGCCAGGTGGAACTCGGCCAACGCCGTGTTGTAGTCCGCCAAAGCTCGGTGGTAGTTCATCTGCGAAGTCAGCAACGCCGATTGTGCGTCCAGGACGTCGATGATCGTGCCCCGCCCCAAGTCATACTTTTCACGCTCGATTCGCAGGGATTCGCTCGCCTGCTCCACAGCCTTCTCCATCACGCCGATTCGCGCCAAAGTGGATTGGATATTCGAGGTCGCCGTTCCGACCTCGAGCCGAATCCGCAACTGGAGTTTGCGGAGAACTTCCCTCTTGGCGCTGAGCCGGCTGCGCTCCCGCGTGATCTTCGCACGAATGCGCCCGCCCTCAAAAAGCGGAAAGTCCACGAAGACCCCAACCTCTCCGACCTCGTTCGACTCGCTTGAATCCAAGCCCCACTGATTCCCGTAGGAAGCTCGGGCCGACACCTGTGGCAACCGTCCAGCTTGAGCGATCTTGACCCTCTCCTGCTGGGCATCCACAACTGACTTCGCACATTGATAGTCCTGCCTCTGTTCGAGCGCGGTCGCGAGTCCCTGGTCAAGATCAGCGGGAATGTCGGCCAAGAGGAGTTCCCCGTCGATTCGTGGAGGTTGTTCCTGTTGATCCAGTCCCAGGAAACTGGCCAGCAGAAAATGCCGGATGTCGAGCGCGTTTCGCTCGCGCAGCAATTGTTGGTCAATATCCGCGAGTCGCACTGCCGTACGCAGGGAGTCCACGCGAGCCGCCTTTTTTGTCTTCAGCAACTCGAGAGTCTTCTGATGGTGCTGCTCTAGAGCCTTCCGTGAGAAGATCAGCGCATTGATCACTTCTCGCTGCCCGAGCATCGAATAGAACACGCTCGACACATTGAAGACCAGTTCGGTTTCCGTGCGCATTCGTCTCTGCTCGGAGGATTGGGCGAGAAACTCGGCGGCGCTGATCTGGCTCCGAAGGCGTCCTCCAGTGTACAGAGGCATGCTCACAACCACGCTCCCGCGAAGGAGATCGTCCGTGAATGCCAACGCGTCGATCGTGCCGGTTCTCCTCGGGGGGATCAGTCTGTCCTCCTGAAAGTGGCTGTAGCCGCCCACCACGTGCAGCTCGGGCCAGCGCTCACCCTTGGCAATGTCCATTTCCGCCAGAGATGTCTGAAGATCCCACCCGGTCCGCGCGATTTCAGGATTGTTCTTGAGAGCGATGTCGATGCACTGAGCAAGGGTCAACGCCGTTTGAGTCCCTACTGAGACATCCTGTTCGGAACCAATGACCTCGTCGGCACCCTGCGTGGTCACACCCGCCACGAGCAACAACGCCAGTGCGATCGCTGGAATGTGCTTTCTCGTGACAATGGCGCGCGCCTTTGAGAACGCCGCTAGTTGCGATCCAATGTTCATCTTTACAACCTTTTCATGATTTCGGTGGGTCACCGGGTGTGGACAGCCAGAATACGGGTTTGGATTTTCGCGACACGTTCGCCCATCACATCGGCAATCACACCACCGAACACTTCGCCCATCAACGTCATGTTCAGAGCACTGACATAAATCTTTCCATCGTCGCCTTCGTAGACGCCGAACGTGCAGGGAAACAAGGCTGACACCTCGGGATTCTTCTTCAGCATTTCGTAAGCGTATTCTGTCTTGCACCACTCGATCACCCGTACCTGTCGATCAAGATGCAGACCGCCTTTAACTATGGATTTGTTTGTGTTACGAAGTTTGAGGAATGAGAGCCCCTCCGTCACGATGGCCGACTTGAGTGCCTCACACGTCTGATCAACATTCTGGTATTTGCTTTCATGAACCGTGACAATTACGCGGCAGCGGGCGTCAGCCTCACCCCCAAGAACACGTGGCATGGATGCGCAGCCACTGTTCAGGACTGCAACCAACACCGCACTGCCCAGAAGCCCGAACAGAGTGGAGAAAAAAGAGAGCCTTCTCGTTGGAGAATCCTCCGAAAAAGACCTGCGGAAATCAGTGTCAATGAAGAATTTTATCATTAGTAGATTCCTTTTTTTCCATTCTTCCAAGTCGTCTATTCCACGCTTGCAGTCTTCAGCGAGGACAGCAGCGTGCTCGCCTGCTGCACGCCGACGAATTGCTCGATGGTTTTGCCATCCTTGAGCACGATTAGCGTGGGGATGGAGCGAATGCCAAACTGCGTGGCCACCCGTGGTGCCTCGTCCACGTTGACCTTTGCAATCGTTGCGGAGTCGCCCACTGTCGCTGCCACCTCGACCAGAATCGGCCCCTGCATCCGGCATGGCCCACACCAGGGCGCCCAGAAGTCCACCAGTGCCACTCCAGAGGCCACAGCCCCTGCAAATGTTGTGTCGTCAAGATGTTTCACTGCTTCGCTTGCCACTGTCTTTCTCCTTTGTTTTTCGATTTCTTGTAGGATGTGTATCGCTCATGATATTGTTTTACGCAAGACGCATGCCAAAAGTCGAAAAACAGATTAAATGAGTAGGAAATATCCTGTGGGACGCAGGAAACCTCCACGATGTAGAGTGTGTGAATCAAGGGGTGTGCGTTGCATTTATACGTTGCATGCAACGTCGTGCAATAGAGCATTGCAACACATCATGCCGAGTCCTTTGCAGGCTCCACAAAGAGACGAGGAGATTCCGCTAAGCATACGGAATTCAGCGCCTGCAGGATAAAGACAAGATACCAACCACAAAGGAAGGTACATACGGAAAGCAGTGGGCGATGAATCTGTGGCAATGAGTGCGCGAGAAACCATGTGATACGCTCCCTTCGGACGTTTGCTCAGTCTCTGTGGCCCGTCGCCAGGTGGAACTCGGCCAACGCCGTGTTGTAGTCCGCCAAAGCTCGGTGGTAGTTCATCTGCGAAGTCAGCAACGCCGACTGTGCGTCCAGGACGTCGATGATCGTACCTCGCCCCAACTCGTATTTTTCACGCTCGATTCGCAGGGATTCGCTCGCCTGCTCCACAGCCTTCTCCATCACGCCGATCCGCGCCAAAGTGGATTGGATGTTCGAGGTGGCCGTTCCGACATCGAGTCGAATCCGCAATTGGAGTTTCCGGAGAACTTCTCTGCTAGCCTTCAGTCGACTGCGCTCCCGCGCGATCCTCGCCCGGATGCGTCCGCCCTCAAAAAGTGGAAAGTCCACGAAGACCCCAACCTCTCCGACCTCGTTCGACTCGCTTGAATCCAAGCCCCACTGATTTCCGTAGGAAGCCCGGGCCGACACCTGTGGCAACCGTCTGGCTTGAGCGATCTTCACTCTCGCCCGCTGAGCATCCACGGCCGACTTTGCGGATTGGTAGTCCTGTCTTTGGTCGATGGCAGTCGCAAGCCCCTGGTCAAGATCTGCAGGTGCGTCAACCAGCAGCAGTTCCCCGTCGATTTGCGGAGGTTGCTCCTGCTGATCCACTCCCAGGAGACTGGCCAGCACGAAATGCCGGATGTCCAGCGCGTTTCGTTCGCGCAGCAATTGTTGGTCAATATCCGCAAGCCGCACTGCCGTGCGCAGGGAATCCACACGGGCCGCCTTCTTTGTCTTCAACAGATCGAGAGTCTTCTGATGATGCTGCTCCAGTGCCTTCCGCGAGAAGACCAGTGCATTGATCACTTCCCGCTGTCCGAGCATCGAGTAGAACACGCTCGAGACGTTGAAGACCAGTTCGGTTTCCGTGCGTCGTAGTCTTTGCTCGGAGGATTGGGCGAGGAACTCGGCTGCGCTGACCTGGCTCCGAAGGCGTCCCCCAGTATACAGAGGCATGCTCACAACCACACTCCCGCGAAGAAGGTCGTCCGTGAACGCCAACGCATCGATCGTGCCAGTTCTCCTCGGCGGAATCAGTCTGTCCTCAAGATAATGACTGTAGCCGCCAACCACGTGCAGCTCCGGCCAGCGCTCTCCCTTGGCGATGTTCATTTCCGCCAGAGAGGTCTGGAAATCCCAGTCGGTCCGCGCGATCTCGGGATTGTTCTTCAGGGCGATGTCGATGCACTGCGCCAAGGTCAATGCCGTTTGATTTTTCACTGAGACAGCCTGTTCGGCACCTCTCGTGGGCACACCCGCCACAAGCAGAAACGCCAGTGTGGTCACCACGAGTTTTTTTCTCGTGATGCAGTGGCACGCTTTTGGAGGGATCAATATTTTCAGTCCACTATTCATATCTCTTATACCTTTCGAATTGCGGTCCATTGCACCGCACATTCCTGTTTGCGTGATGTTTGATGCACGATTTCCGTCCATCAGCTTTCCGTTGCCAAACGGAGCATGATCTCATCGTGAGGGACCACATAGGACACTCTCCCCTGGTCGTCCAGGACGAGTGCTTTGTATTCGTGGATTCGCTTCATCTCCGCCAGAACGGTCTTCAGAGGCGTTCTGGCCGACGATATGAGGACGGGTTCCAATTGCATGGACGACAGGGGCTGGTCGTAGGGTGCGCCGTCGGCCATCGCGTCGATCACGTTGTTCGTCGAGATCATGCCAACCGGCTTGTTGTCGGCATCCAGGACGGCAACCGAGTGGATATGTTCTTCCGCCAGCAGCTTGATCGCCTGCTGAAAAGTGTCCGACAAGTGAAGCGCAAACACCCCTTCGAGCATCACGTCCCGGACCTTCGCCTCAGGTGCAGGGCCAAAGATGCGATCCGTGAACTTCACATACCACGCTGCCGACTGGACTTGAATGACATAGGCCAGCGCGATGATCAGCGCGATCTC
>JAGLDW010000931.1 GCA_023145395.1 Lentisphaeria bacterium
CGCCCCATCTCCGGTAGCGTGAACTTCCGCGGGATGACCACGCGCCGGACATTGTGTCTCTCACAGAAGTAGCGCACGGTTTCGCTGTTGAAGCAAGCGGCGCCCGTGCTGAGGTGCAGCGGTCGGTCCACTCCCCACTTCTCGAGCATGACCATGAGCGCGGGGTCGGCGACAATGAAGGCATCGGGGTTCAGCTTGTCCACCGTGCAGACGATGTCGCGCACCATGTCGAGCCTTTCTGCGCCGTAGTCGTGCCCGTTTAGAGCGAGATTGATGCGGCAGCCGGCCTGGTGGACGGTGTGGATGACATCCTGTAGTTCCTCCAGCCGGGTGTACTGGGAGCTGCCGCCAAACGTGCGACGGTTCATCTCGATTTCCCAGCCGAAGCGCTCGCTCCACTCCACAGGGATAAACCCGGCGAAGAACTCCCCAGCTCCCGTCTTGACCATGAGATCGATCAGTTCGGGGGAGTCCAGACAATCGATTCCCGTGCTCAGGACGGGGGCGTGAACGCTGTTCTTCTTTGCTGCTTCTTCGCTACTCACGACTTGGGTTTCCCGTGACATTCCTTGAAGGGCTTTCCGCTGCCGCAGAAGCAAAGTCCTTCGAGGCGCTTGCCGATCTTCTTCCGGCTCTTGGACTCCTTCTTCCGCGATGCCGTGCGCGCCGCCCCCACAAGCGTGAAGATCGGGTGGTCCTCGTCAAGACAGGAGTTGCGCAGGGCGTAGATGCGCTGCAGAATGGCCTGGCCCATCACCCGCCGAACCTGCCGCCACTTGTCGTACCGCTCGGTGAACTCGATGACGTCGAAAAGGCGCCCGAAGTTCCCTTCCTCTGCGTAGACGTTGAACATTTCGTCTTCGAGGCAGAAATACAGCGCCGGGCGTTTTGGATGGTCCAGTTCCTTGTCGATGAAAGCGCGGATTTTCTGATGCTGGTGTGCCAGAATCAAGTGGTCGCCCAGGAAGACGTTGATCCTTGCCCTGGACTCCAGAGGGACGTTCATCAGAGTCGGAATCCCGCGGTATAGGGCGACGCGTTTCTTGCCGTCACTCTCCATGGACAGGTAGGTGCGGAGATCGCGGGGATTGTCGATGAAGATCGCTTCTTGCCCCCTCTTCTTCAATTCGGCCGTGAGTGACTGGCGCAGCATGTCGCTTATGAGGAACACGAGCCCGTCCCCCTCCGTTCGCACGATGTCGCGGCACAACGTGTCAAGCTTCTCCTTCCACGTTCGGAATGCAAAGGAGGTGAAGCCTGCGCCGGACTTGCCATGGACGCCGCCTGGAAAGAGAGAGCCGTAGACTCTCCGCATCTCGCGCCGCACCCGGGTAGTCGTGTAGCTCAGCGCACCTCCCACGAATTGGAATTTCTCCAGGCAGTCCACGAGATCGATTGTGTTGTCCTCGCTCTTCCACGGCTCTCCCTTTCCGGTGGAGCGATAGATGGCCGCCACAGCCTGCAGATGCCCTCGGTCAAACAACCCCAGTCGGGCGTCGTACAGGCAGAGATCCGCTTCGCAGAGCAAAAGCGCGGATTCCGTGCCCTCGATGAGGTCGGGATCCTTGTGAAATGCCTCGAAAATTTGGATCAAATCCGTGAAGATCACGTCGGCGTTCAGCACGCTTTTGAGACGGGCGGCCGGTTTGCCGAAGATCACGCCACTCGCCTCCGTGGACACGCCGATCTGGTTCACCAGGAAGCGGATCAGGGAACGTGACAGGCTGGGTGCCACCGGAGTCGGTGCCACGATGAACACTTTTCGTCCGGCACCGAGATGCCGGAGCGCCGCAAGCACGCACAGCTCGAGCTGAGGCAGGACACCTACGCCGTGCACGCCCCCGTCCCCGAGCTTTCCAATGGCCGTCGCAAGCGCCTCCCGCGTCATCCCGCGGATGGCGGCAAAGGGGCGTTCCGCCTCGGGAGCGGCCAAAATGTCGTCGAGAAGCTCGCCGAACCCCGCGTCGGAAGTCTCGGGCGTGTTCTCGCAATAGGTTTTCCAGCGTTCTTTCAGGTCCATGCGGACTCCATCGAATAATGCGCCGACGCATAGGGTGCCAAAGCAGGATTGAAGCGATGTAAACGGCCCATTATGATACCCCGCGCGTTTCCCTTGGCAAGTCATAGGAGATTCTGACCATGAAACTTTCCCTCTCTGGACGCCTAGTGGAGAACGGTGGCGCAAGCGACCTCTCTCTGCGCGCCTTTCTCGAGCTTGCCGTGCGCAACGGCTACGACGCGGTGGATCTTCGCGCGTCCCAAGTCAAGCCCGACACCCTACAGGCGACCATCGACGCCCTGGCGAACGATTTGGCCGAACTCGGGCTCGAAGTGTTCGAGTTGCAGTACGCAGGTGGTTTCGAGGGGGATGACGCCGCCGTGTTCGCGGCCTTCGCGGAACGGGCTGCTAGTCTGGGCGCGGTCGGTATCCGCGTCAACGGCGATGTGCCCGCCCTCGGAAAAGCAGCCCGTCTCGCCGCGCCCGCCGGTGTCAATGTTCTCTACCAGATGCATACGGGAGGAGCCTTCGAGACCATCGCCAGCGCCGCGCAGACCATTGAGGAGATCGGCGAGCCGAACTTTGGAGTCCTGCCCGAACCCGCCAATCTGATGATGGCGAGCGAGACATTTTCCACGGACATGTTCGCGCCGCTGGCCGACCACGTTTTTGGCGTGCACGTCCAGACTCTTCTCGTGGGGGATCAGGGAGAGAATACGCTGAAGCTTGCCGACGGCACCCCCGTCAGCTACAGCCGCGTGCCCTTCGCCGATAACACCCAGACGCCGTGGCAGACCTTCTTCGACGCTCTGCGCGCCATCGGCTTCGACGGACATGTCAACGAACTCGAGCCGCATCAAGACCCCGCCATTCTCGAGCAGACTGCCGCCGAGGCCGCCGCATTCCTCCGCCCTCTTCTGTAACTCACATTTTGAATTTCGTTT
>JAGLDW010000932.1 GCA_023145395.1 Lentisphaeria bacterium
TCTGCGGACATCGCAATGAAAGTCAGAGGAAAAAACGTATGAGACACATGATGAAATCCCTTCTGGTTGCTGCCCTGCTGGGCTTCCCTATTCTGCTGTCGGCGCAGCCTAGCAGGACAGTGCACATCCCCCGGTTGCGCAGTGCGCCGCTGATCGATGGCGACCTTGGCGATCCCGCATGGAACGCGGCAGCGACGGTTTCGCTGCGGGAGATCAAGGGAGGAACGCTGAAAAATGCGACCTCCGGACGGATTGGCTACGACGATGACTTCCTCTACGTGGCCATGCGTTGTGAAGAGGCGGACATGGCGAATCTGCGTGCTGCCTGGTCGCATGCCGAGGAGCGTGACAATTCCATCTGGCAAGACGACTGTGTGGAGGTCCTGCTCGATCCATTGAGCCGTGGCACTGCCACTGGGATGCATATCGTCGTGAACAGTGCGGGTGTCTGCTACGATGCCTGGGACGGCGACCGGTCCTGGGACTGTGAGGTGCAGGTGGCGACCGCTTTGGGCAAGGATGCGTGGACGGTGGAAATCGCCATTCCGTTCCGGGATCTCGGCTTTCATCCCAAAGGTGGCGAGAGATGGTTGCTCAACCTCGGCCGAGAGGAGAAACCAGTTCCCGAGCTCAGCTGCCTCGGTGTGGGCAGTGGCAACTTCGGCAGTCCGGAACGCTATGTCTCAGCCGTGTTTGGTGGTGGTGGCGCTGTCACGGTCGATTCGGTGGCAGTTGGCGGCAAGGATCTCATGCAGCTTTCCGTTGCCAATCCTTCGAACGCCAAAGCCGAGTTCGAGGCAGCGCTGAGCGTTCTGCGGCAGGGCAAGGCCGTATTTGCGAACTCCGCAACAGCCACAGCGGCACCCAATGCCCCCGCCAAGCTGCAAGTGCGCTATCAGTCGAGTCCGGGCACACAGACGCTGCGTTTGCTGGTGACGAATCGTGGCACGGGCGCGAAGCTCTACGAGAACGAAGTCCTGCTACGCCGCCCCGGCACTGAGCCCAAGAAGCGCGTCTGGCAGCTCGGCGATCCGCTGTATGAGGAACTCCTGTCCACTACGCCCACCGGGCTCGTTCGCGACGGCGCAATGTACTGGTTCCCGGAAATTGACCACGGCAAGTATTGGCTCTTTGCCTGTCAATATGGGATGCGCTATGTCAAGGCCGACAAGTATGCCATGCTGGCCGAGCATCTGCTTCGGCCGTTGCACAATTCCTACGTGTTGACCACACCGCATTACGGTGCCTTCGAACAGTACAGAAAGCACGGAGTCAAGGCCATTCTGTATCCGAACACGAAGGGGGTGAAGCATGCGGAAGACATGCCGACGACATTTTTGCTTGATCCAGCCTCCACGGAGAAGTATCTCGCCGATGTGCGCGCAACCCTGACCGAATACGGTGATGTCGTCTGGGCCGTGACCTTCGGTGACGAGATGATCGACCACGTGGAATCGAGTGGGATCAAGCTGTTTGCGGAGTACGCGGAGAAATACCCCTACATCAAAGAGGTGGATGCCCAGGTGAAAGCCCAGTTCGGGGCGGGTCAGTTTGGGATTCCACGATCCAAAGGCGACAAGAACGCCTTTCGCTGGATCGCATATCGTCGCTGGCTCACGGCGAATCTGAACGAATTGCTGGCGAAACTGGCCAAAACCGTTCGCGAGATTCGACCCGGTACTCTGATTATATCGGACGATCCCGTGGCGCTTCACCACGCCTTGGACTACAGCGGCATGCGGGCGCACGCCGATATTGTCACCCACCAGCTCTATCCACGACGCGACCCGACGTATCCGTATTTTGGCTATCTCACGAAGATCATGGGAGATCTGACCGGAGTCGCGGAGGTCTGGCCCTGCCCGCATGTGGAGGAGTACGGAGTTTCCTATCGCCCCGAAGAGGTCCTCGAGGAACTCAGCCAGGTGGTGCGCAACGGCGGCACCGGCTTCCAGTTGTACCTGACCGACACGGTCGGACGCCGCAAGGGCAAGAGATGCCTGATGAACGAATTCTACGGCGCGCCCGACCGGTGGCAGGTTGTTACTGCGGTGCTGGCCGAGCTGCGGCAAACACGCAAACTGCGGTTTCCCGATCCCGATTGCGCCATTCTCTTCGCCACGGACACGGTTGCCAGTCATCCCGACCGGGGCGTGTCTGACAAACTGCCCTGCCAGTACACGCTGCTTGGTCCGTTGGCGCGCAGCTTCTTCGTGTTCGTCGACGAGTTCCAGATCGGGAGGGGCGAGACCGATCTAGCCAAGTTCAAAGCTCTGTATGTGCCCGATGCCCGGTATGTGCGCCGTTCGACCGCTGCTGCGTTGCGTGCGTACGTCGAAGCCGGAGGCACACTCGTGGCGACAGACCCCCAGGCTTTCTCCTACTTCTCCGATGGGACGGACACAGGCGACCTGCGCCGGGAGCTGTTCGGAATGAGCGCGGCGGGCACGAAACGCCGACGCACACTGACCTATGCCGGTCGCACGCTGCCAGTCCTAGGCGCCTCCTACAATGTGAGCCCATCCGCCGCCGCCAAGGTCGTCGCGCAATTCGACGACGGTACGGCGGCTATCGTGACGCATCGTGTGGGGCAGGGGACTTGCTGGTACTTTGCCGCCAATCCCTGCGCCAGGAAAGCACTGGCCAACACGGACTGGCAGGCATTTTTCACTGACCTCCAGAAGACGCTCGGGGTGAAAACCGGACAGGATATCTGGCGTTTTCGCTTCCCTGCCTCACTCATCAAGCCGCCCGCTTTGCCACAAGGGAAATGCCTGACCAACAACCATTTCGCCTGGCGCAGCTTCAAACCCATACAGGACTGCAATCTCGACACCGCTGGCTTCTACACCTACTCGGTGCTCCCGGACAACATTCGCGATCAGGGCGGCAAAGCTGCCATATCCTTTGCCAAGGGCGACCTGACCGACCGTCGCGCCGCGCCGACAGCGGGAGACGTGATCAGCAAGAAGAGCAACATCCAAGACTGGGTCGTGCGCTACCGCAAGCCCGATCCCTTCCACGTCACATTTGACCTGCAGCAGGCGCAGCAGGTGAATCGAGTGCGTGTCTTCTTCACCGGGCCAGCGACCACCCTGTCCGTGGCCACATCCAGTGATGGACAGCAATGGCAACAGATTGGACAGAGCAAGGCAGCCGCCACCGACACCCGGGAAGTAGGCGATATCGTCGTCGAGTTCGACCCCACACCAGCTCGCTATCTGCGACTCGCATTCCCCAAACGCCCCCCCAAATCACTGTTCACGCTCTCCGAAGTGGAAATCTGGGCGCCGTGAAGCGTGACGAACTCACAGTATGAATTTCGTTTTCTGGCAGCATTGAGCGTGCGACACACCGTCCGCATCGTTTTCGCAGTCCGCGCGTCGGCGCGGCACCGACGCAGAAAAGCGCAGGCCCTTGTGGTTCGGCGCGGCCCGCTCGACACGAGGCAACCGCTTCCTGCCCCAGGGGGGGGGGCGTATTGAAGCCTAGGGTTGCGCAGCTACCCTGGGTGTGGGTGAGGCAGGGGATCATTCCCCAAAGGGGATGCGTCGGTTCGGGTAAGGTTGGGTGGTGCATGACGTAACCCCTTTGGGGTAGAATGGTGTGGTTTGGTTCGATACCCAGGGTAGCCCCGCCGTGCCGGTCGGTGCAACCCTGGGCTGTAATACATGACCCCGTTGGGGTGGACGATTGGCGGCGTGCATGCGGGGCGGCCCTCCGGTAATGCGAACCGGAGCAGGAACAAGGACGATTCACCTGACCGGGGATCCGCTGCCGCTTCACACACGTCAGGTGATCGCCAGCGTTCGGATTCAGAAGAAGACTGGGAAACTTTTACAGGATCGACAAGATGAACAGGATGGGACATTAGGATAGAATCCGGAGCGGAGGCATGTCTTGGTTTCCATCCTGTCGATCCTGTTGATCCTGTCAGAGATTCCTTCTCCAAAATGTTTTCGTGATTCGCAGGCACGGTCCTGAAGGGCGTTCGCCCTCCAGGACCTGCGGAGTTCGCAGTGTGCGGCGATCGGGGCGACGCGCCCTCCAGGATGTGAGGACGATGCGCTATAGTGTGTTGCCACTTGATGTGCCCGCAGATCAGGAGAATACGCATGAACACATCCTCCCTTCGAGCTACTTTCATCGCCGTCGCATTTGCCGTTTGCGCGCTGCACGCCCAGGAGGCGAAACGGCCCGCTGCGGACTTCGCAGCCCGGGCATTGTTGCGTTTTGACACGCTGCCCGTCATGAACGCCGTTCCCCATGTGCCCACCAGCCTCGCTGGTCGGGCCGTGCTCGCCAAGGGGCGTTTTGGCCAGGCGCTCGACGCGACCAAGAGCGAAGGAATGGCGCTCACCATTCCCGTCCCCGCGCAACCGGAGGATGAGTTGACGCTGGAGTGCTGGGTCAAGCTCATGGGAGACGGCAAGGACCGGCTTCAACGCATTGTGGGGCGAAGCTCCAACTACGGTTTCTACACGAATGCGAAGGGCGGTAGCCTAACTTGGTTCGTCATGGCTGGTGAATGGAAGAGCTGCAGAGGGCGCCTTCCTCTCGGCGAATGGTGTCACATCGCCGGCACCTTCGATGGCAAGATCATGCGTCTGTATCTCAACGGGAAGATGGTGAGCGAACGCGCGAACTCGGGGAGTGTCGAACGCCGCTCCTCTGCCTATTTCGTGGGTGTCGAGGCGGGGTCCGACAAGAACGCTTTCAACGGACTCATCGACGAGGTCCGGCTGTCCAATACGGCCCGCACGACCTTCATGACGGGCATTCCCCTCGAAGCGCCAAAACCCACCACCACCTTCCGGCCAGCGGATCTCGGTGCAGATGCCTTCGTGGCCAAGATGACCGTGCTTCCGGCACAAGCTTCCCCCAAGATCGATGGTGACCTCGGGGACGCGGCCTGGACTCCGCTCCCGGCGGCTGAATTCGTCACCACGAAGAAGGCCACGCGGCCACTCAGTCCCACGTCCATCCGTGTCACTCGTGATGCGGAGTGCCTCTATCTGGCCTATCGCTGCCAGGAAAAGGGGCAGGAGACCCAGCGGATCGGCCCGGCAGGGCAGGGGAATATGGGCGTTTTCAAGCATGATGGTGTGGAGGTGCTTCTTCAGCCTGGCGGCTCGGGCACTCCCTATTTTCAGATTGCCATGAATCCGGCTGGCGGCCTGGTCGCTCTCAAGTACGCCAAAGCGGGAACACGCGCGCCGTGGACATCCAAGGGCATCCGTGTCTCCGGTGTCGTGCATGCGGACTACTGGACAGTCGAGGCCGCCATCCCCTTCGCCGATTTGCAGGTCGAGGCACCCGTCGCCGGGAGTACTTGGCGCGCGAACTTCTGCCGGAACGAGCAACCCTCCCGCGAGCTTTCCGCCTGGTCCTACACTGGGGGTGGCTTTCATGTGCTCAAGCGGTTTGGCACGCTCACGTTCGCGGGGGGGGGCGAAGCGACGGGGGGCCAGACCGCGAGCGGTCGTTGCGAACTCCGCGGAACCGTGCTCGATGCCGATGGTAGACCGATGTCCAACGTGCCTGTCAAGACCATGATCGGGCTCGTGCGCACGGACTTGCTTGGCACCTTCCGGCTCCGGCGTCTGCCACAGGCGGATATAGCGCTCGAAATCAACACGCCGGTTTGCCAGCCCATGCAGGGCTGGGTTTCTCTGCGCAAGGCTCAGGAGACGCTTGCTCCCATCCGACTCACGCGCATCGATCCCTATGTGCCAGCGTTCGCAACTGCGCCTGGAACTGGACCCGTGACCTGGCTGCGCTCCAGCATTGACGAACCGCCGGACATGGTCATGGCGCCTGCGGCCGACCAAGTCGCCAGTCAGCTTGAATTGCTTGCCACGCCGGGGGAGTACGAGTCGCGTGCCGTGGCTTTCTTCGCCCGTGTCGACATTGCCAAGCCAAGCGTTGTCGTGCTTGGCATGAAGACCGAGTCCGGTGCCGCCATTGCCGCCTCCGCTCTCCGAGTGCGCTGGACCCAGAGACTCCTGAAGCGAGTCCACTACACGCGTTCCCCCGAAGATGCGGTGTGGAACTGGCGCTTCCTCTGGGACGAAGCGCCGGAGTCGGTGCGGAAAGGCCATGTCCGCCAGCTTGTGCTCACCGTCAAGGTGCCAACCGATGCACGGGCGGGACTGTACCAAGGCACGCTCCAGTTGCGCGCCCAGGGAAAGAATTTCGCCTCCCTTCCCATACGCCTTCGGATTGCCCCGTTCACACTTGCCAAACCGGCCAAGATTGTAGGCGCCTACTACGGGATCCGCGGCCTTGGAGACACGCAGATCGCGCGGGAGCTCGACGACATTCGGGAGCATGGGGGCAGCGTGCTCATCTGGCATCCCTCGGTTCGCTACACCAAGGACGACGAGGGCAGGATCACCCCAGACTTCAGCAGCATTCGGCACGCCGTGGAACTCCAGAAAAAGGGGGGACTCGGTCCTCCCTACTTGATCGGCACGAATCCGCTCACCCTCGCCCGGGCGCTTGGGCTCAAGGTGGAAATGACACCTGAGTTTGGGCGCCTCCTGCTCGCGGATGAATCATTCGCAACGGTGTACAAAGACACGGTGCGCAAGCTCGACGCTCTGGAGAAGGAGATGGGCGCCGGCGAGTTTGTGTACACGTGGATGGA
>JAGLDW010000933.1 GCA_023145395.1 Lentisphaeria bacterium
GCGAGCCATGCCCTGCGAATTGCGCGGAACGTATTCCAAATGGGATTTGTGCAGCGCGCGGCTCAGCGGGAGCTTCGCCCTCCCGGATCTGCGGAGTTCGCACTGGGTTTTGCTCGCCAGAGTCTCACTCTCCATGGATTGCGCCCTGCTGGCCGTTGGGACGTTGCGAAGGGAAAGGAAGGGATGTAGGGTAGGCAGGTTGCGGCCGATATGCGCACGAAGCACAAAAACCATAGAAAAGAGGAGGCGAGCAGGTCATGCCATCATCCCCAGAACAAATCCAGAAACTGATGGAATCGATCGGGCCAGCGGTATTGGTCGTCTGGATCGTTGTCCTGGTGAAGTTCTCGGGCCTCAAGGGGCAGATCGTGCAAGCGTAGGGTCGGCATCCAGGAATATCACCGTGCCTGACGACGAAACCACCGATGCTGGAGAGCTTGGTGTCGGCGGTGGCTCCATGACGCTGTACATCGCACTGCAGCTCATGGGAGTGCTGGCGCTCTTTCTGAGCGTGCTCTTCCCATCTGAACATGCCCCCGTGCTATGGCCGTGCCCCTTTGATCGTGCATTCGACCTGCCCTGCCCCGGTTGCGGGCTGACGCGGGCGTTCTGTGCCATTGGGCACGGGGAGTTCGGTGCAGCCTGGGCTTTCAATCCGTTCGCCTATGTGTTCTATGTGGGCGCGGTGGGCGCGGTGTTGTGGCCCCTGGTGGTTTGGCGCCGACCGGATTGGGAACGTGTCGTGTCGAACTCTCGCGCGGTGACGTTTGGCGCCGTGTTGCTGGTGGGTTCCATGTGGACTTTCGGACTCGTGCGCATCGTGCGCGTGCTGGTCACGCGGCAGACACCATGATTCACAACCGGAATCGCCTGCGAAAAAACGAGACCGGAGCAACCCATGAAAACATCGATTCGCCTTCATTTTTCCTGCCTCCTGCTTGCCGTGCTGCTAGTGCCCGTCTGGTCTGCTTCCGGTGGAGAGGACGCCTATGATCCGTTGTCGGTTCCCGTCGTGAATGCCTCCGAACCGGTGGATCTCGTGGTCCATGACCGAAGTCGTCACCGTGAGATCCCGGTCCGGGTCTATCTGCCTTTGCGGAAACAGCCAGCGCCCGTTGTTCTGTTCAGCCACGGACTTGGCGGTTCGCGGGAGGGAAGCCCGTTTCTGGGCCACCATTGGGCCGCACGCGGATACGTGGCCGTGTTTCTGCAACATCCAGGCAGTGACACGGCCGTGTGGAAAGGCAAGCATGCGGAGAAGCGCATGGCGGCGATGAGGCGTGCGGCCAGCGCCGAAAACTACCTGCTGCGGGTCAAGGATGTCTCCGCTGTTCTGGATCAGCTTGCGCTGTGGAACGGGCAGGAGGGACACGCATTGTCGGGACGGCTGGACATGACGCGCGTGGGCATGTCTGGGCATTCCTTTGGCGCGGTGACGACGCAGGCGGTGAGCGGGCAAGTTGCTGGACGTGGTCGGGGAACGTTCCGGGGATTCACGGATCCGCGCATTAAGGCGGCTGTCATTCTTAGCCCCAGCAGCCCGCGGCGCGGAAGCGCAAAGCAGGCTTTCGCGCGTGTGGCGATTCCGTGGATGCTGATGACGGGGACGAAGGATTTGGCGTTTGTCGCGAATATCGACATGAAATCCCGTCTGGCCGTCTTCCCCGCGCTGCCGGAAGGCGGAAAGTACGAGGTGGTGCTGTACAACGCCGAGCATTCGGCTTTCACGGACCGCGCGTTGCCCGGTGACAGGGAGAAGCGGAATCCAAACCACCATCGGGTGATTCTCGCGTTGAGCACAGCCTTTTGGGATGTGTGGCTACGGGACGACATGGCGGCCAAGGTGTGGCTTGATGGCGGTGGCCCCTCCGCGATCCTGGATGCGCAGGACACGTGGCGCCGCAAGTGAAGCCAAGACATGTTCTCCACAAAACGAAGGAATCCGGAATGGCCGGGGAAAAAGACTCAAGGTTAAACGCCGAACGCCGAACGCCGAACGCCGAGTTTCCCATCCTGGAAAAGCAGCCTTTCCAGTCGCTGTACGTGCATGTGCCATTCTGCAATGGCAAGTGCGACTATTGCGCCTTCTACAGTCTGCCCGAGCACGATACGAACCTTCGCGACAGGTACCTCGGCCGCATTGTCTCCGACATGAAGAAGAGGGGCGGTG
>JAGLDW010000934.1 GCA_023145395.1 Lentisphaeria bacterium
TTCACCCGAGAGGATTCGTGCGAGTGGACCGTCGAGTGCAATCCTGATTCGCTGACCGAGGAGAAGATTGGCGCGCTGGCGGCGTCTGGTGTCACACGACTCAGCCTGGGGGTGCAGAGCTTTTCGGCACAGACCCGTTCCGTGCTGGGGCGCCGGGGAGAGCTGGGGGACTTGGGACGATTGCTGGACCGGGCACGTGCCGAAGGCATCCTGCACCATAGCATGGACCTCATCTACGCCGTGCCTGGTCAGACAGTGATACAGTGGGCGGACGACTTGGCTCGGGCGGTGGAGTTTGGCATCGACCATTTGTCCGCATACGCTCTCACGGTCGAAGAGGGCACGAGGCTGGCGCGCGAGAAACTGCCCCTCGTGGACGATACGCTGTTCTGCGAACTATGGGACACGACGGATCAGATGCTTGCCCAGGCTGGTCTACACCGGTACGAAGTCTCCAATTTCTCCCGCCCTGGATGCGCGTGTCGGCACAATCTGGATATCTGGCAGGGGGGCACCTATCTCGGCCTGGGTCCCGCAGCGGTCTCCTTCGATGGCAGAGACCGTTTTGCGAACTCCGCAGACTTGGAGTTCTGGCTGACTGGCGGCGCACCCGAGGTCGATCGGCTGCCGTCGGAAGAACGCCTGAGCGAGATCTTCGCGTTCGGCTTTCGCACGCTGGCAGGCTGGAATGTCGATCTGTTCACGGAGCAGTTCGGGGTCGAGGTGGAAGCGTTTTTTGGCGCGGAGCTGGCTAGTCTGACAGAGGCTGGATTGGTGGAGAGACGCGGCACCACCATTGGCCCTACTCGCCGCGGCCTCTTGCTGAACGATACACTCGTCGCACAGTTGCTGTTCAGGCGCGACTCCTAGCGCCCAAGCCTTGGTGGTCGGAATTCCGCTCGGAGGTGCTAGTGCTGTGTGGCGTGCAAATCGTCCCGAATGGCTTGCACCGCCTCCTGAAGCTGCTGGGCGATGGCTCTGGCGTCCGCGAGGTTTCCAGCCGCCACGATGCTCTGCGCCAGTCCCATGACGGTGCCCAAGGGGACATCCACGTGCTGGCTGGCCCACGCCCCGAGTCTCTGGGTCGTGCCGGACGCCGACACTGGCTCGGCAGCTGCCGGGGAACCTTTCGGCTCGGATTCATCCTTGTACTGGGCCACATCGATTTTGTGTTTCGCGATCGCGCTGTGGATCGTGCCGAGAAGCTCTTCGACATTAAGGGGTTTCTCGAGATAGCTGTGCGCGCCAAGCTTGACCGCCTCGATGGCGGTTTCCTGGGTGGGCTGACCAGTGAGGACGATGCATTCGGTCCAGGGCCAACTCTCTTTGATGCGACGGATCAGCTCGATGCCGGGCATGTCGGGCAAGCCCAGGTCAATGATCGCCGCGGCGAACTTCTCCTGCGCCAGCGCAGCGCACGCTTCCGTGGCGGTCTCCGCAGCTTTGCACTCGAAGCCGCGCATTCTGAGAAGATCCCCAAGCACTTTGCGAAGAGGACCCTCGTCGTCAACAATAAGAATGGTTTCTGAAAGCATGATCCTACTCCATAACTCCCCGTGTCAATCCCGCCGCATTGCAGGCCCTCGCATCCCTGGCTATCAATTTTGAGATCTCTAAGGTAGTTCGTGCGTCCTCCCAATGCAACACATCCGTTTCCCGCTTTGTAACGCCTCAGTTACGTGGGGA